>JABDJV010000245.1 GCA_013003295.1 Pyrinomonadaceae bacterium
GATCAGCAACAAGATCGGCGATAGTAAGATCGATCTCGTGCCCGACGGCGGAAATGATCGGTATTTCCGACGCGAAAATCGTTCGCGCCAGCTGTTCCTCGTTAAACGCCGACAAATCCTCGGAAGAACCGCCGCCGCGACCTACAATGAGCACATCAATCCTGTCTTCCTCAACCGCATTCCGATTAAATAAATTTGCATCCTGCACTGCCAGCCGGATCGATTCCGGTGCTGTCTCGCCCTGAACAACTGTCGGGATCAAGACGATGCTTACCGATTTTGTCCGCCGCGAGAGGACATTGAGAATGTCGTGAAATGCCGCGCCATTCGGGCTAGTAACAACACCAACCCTCTTTGGAAAATACGGCAAAGGTCGTTTGAATTCGTCTTCAAAAAGACGGTCTTTTTCAAGCTTTTCTTTTATCTGCTCAAATGCAACCCGTAAGGCCCCTTCTCCAATCGGCTCGAGCGATTCGACCGCAACTTGGTACTCGCCCCGCGGTTCATAAACCGTTACCTTTCCCCGAACTCTCACCTGAAGTCCATCAAATGGTTTGAATCTGATCCTCCAGTTTTCACCCTTAAAACAAGCTGCCTTTATCTGGGAGTCCGAATCGCTCAGCGTAAAATACCAGTGACCCGAGCTGGCATCAAAAAAATTGGTTATCTCGCCTTCGATCCAGACTGACGCAAACCTTCGCTCAAGCGCATTCTTGATCTCGGTATTCAGCTCAGAGATCGTCAGCGGACGACGCTCGTCTTCGTCATCGAATAATGATCTTAGGAGTGGAGAGTTCATGTCTTGTGTTGCAGATTCACTTAAAGAGGAACAATTCCTGGTCAATTATTTGCTTCCAATATTAACGATCGGCCCGATTTTCACAAACGCCGTCTTTCGCTTAACTTTCACCTTGAGCCGGGGAGAGGTACGGTCATTTGTGACGCTTGGGTTCGAACGGTATGTGATCGAATAAGCCGTCCTGAGCTGCTTGACGATGTCATCGTATGCTTCCTGAAGCTCGCTCAGACGTGCGATCGGATAATAAACTCCGCCTGATACCTTCGCCAGCGTTTCCCCTTCCGACTGGGCCTTAGAGGTCAAGGCAATATACCGGGATCGCAGCGGGTCGATCGATCTTTTCGGGTCGTTTGTAGCCGACGAAGCGATCAATCCGGATGGGACGTAAAGGGGATAGATCAATGCACCGCTTTCCTGAATCGAACCTAAGAGCGAATTAAACGGCAGAAACGAGCGGTTATCATCGCCGTCAGAAAGCACCACAATTGCAGTTCGTTCGCTTTGAAGAGACTTCAGAGTATCGGTCAGGCTGTAGGCGAGTGCATCATAATACGCGGTACCGCCGCCGGCATCAAAAGTGTCCAGGCTCTCAGAGAGTCTTACGCGATTCCTGGTCAAACCGGAGAGCGGGGTCACGTCTTCGTTAAATGTCACGATCGCAATTCGGTCTTGCGGACTAGTTGTATTTAGAAAATTCCTCGCCGCCTTGCGTATAAAATCGACATAATGTTCGATACTGCCCGAAACATCGAGCAAGAGAACTAAATTAAATGGCGCTGTCGTTGGCTCAACCGAGATCACTTCACGGTCAGCGCCCCGCTCTGAAAGTTCAAAGTCGTCTTTCAGAAGTCCTGCCATCGCGCGATTGTTTATGTCGGTAACCTGAACTGTTACACGTTTTATCCCTGATACGGAGCTGTTATTTCGCCGTGCAGCTGTGCCCAGGGTTGGAGTCGCCATTCTCGGCGGGAGGGTCGCGGCATATTCGCCAAAGTATTTCGGCGTCGCTCGGCGTATCGCGTTTGTCAGCAGAGAATCACCGCTTCGAATTATCGCTTTGGCCGCCCTTGTAAGAGGCCTTGCACGCAGATTTGACGGCACTTCCTCAGGACTCACATTGAGCAGAATTATTCCCCTTGCAGTGGACAATTTCAGCTTGACCAAACTTCCTTTCAAACGATTTTTTTCTGCTATTTTCTTTTGCTTTGAAGAAACTTCTTCGGCCGGACCGTCAGAGATGTCGATCACAGGATCTATCCGGATCTTTGGAGCCTCATTGATCTTGCCTTTTAAAACAAACCTCCCAGCGGATTTTTCTTTGACCTCTTCGAGATCGACCTCGCTGATAAAACGCGGCCGCGATGCCGTCCACTCAAAATCATAGTGCAGGTTTTCGAGCGGGAGATCAGCGTAGATCGTTCCCGTATTCGTTTCGCCGCGGGCTTCCAGGAAATTTCCCATAAAGCGAATTTCGCCTTCATCGGTCTCGGCAAAGACACGCGTCCGTTCGGGTATTGTAATCGAAAAATCCACCCGGTTCTTCGAGGATTGCTCCACCACTTTGATTTTGATCTTACCGCCGGAGGCCTCTATTTTGATATCGTTTTCCGAAATCGGCATCGTCGCGTCAGCCGAAATTTTGACGGTGTCTTCCAGATCATCTACGGACTGAAAATAGACTCTGCCATACAGATTCTTTACTTCGATCGTTCCGCCTGCACCAAACGGAAAGTCGCGTTCAAATTTTTGTGCCTGGATAGGCAGAGTACCGCCCAGAAACAAAACTACTGCTGCGATTGTTTTTAGTAAATACTTCTTCATGTAAATCTTTAAGATTTGCTCGGAGAGCCGGTAATTTTGCCGGATTGGATCAATCTTTCGCGCACTCTTTGCTGCCACTTACTTTGAGGTTCATCAGTATCATCGAGTTTGCCCAATAATCCTTCCATCGACTCACCGCCTGCCTGACGGGTTTTGAAATAGATCAGGGCCGTTACAACAGACGTAAATGAGGTAATCAGCAGCGCAATGGGAGTCCAGATCAATTCAAAAACGCCTTCTTGCAAAGAAGCCTGAATTTTCTTCGAAGTACTCTTTTCTTCGCCTTTGTCATTATTTCCATTCTTGTTTCTATTTATCTCAACGTTAAGGCCCCGGCGGTTCACACTGACCGGTGTGTCTGCTTCTTTTTTCAACTCTTCCTCAGACATTGGTTTTACGCCCTCCCGCTTCATTTCAGTGATCTCATTTCGCATCTCTATATTCTTTATTACCGAACCAACCGAAACACCGATCAACAACGCAAGAAAAACAGGGATAACATATACAAGAAGCGAAGTTGCAAAGACCGTCTGAAATGAACGCTTTGCAAGCTCGATCGAACGCCTGAACGCCGAACGGCCTGAGACTCCTTCCATCATTATCGATGGCGTGATCAGCATAAACAGACATGTAATCGTAACCCCTAGAAAGAGTGCGCCGATAATGCTCGCAGAAATCGGATAGGCGATCGCGCCCTTCTCATTGAAAAAGACCGATATCATCGGAAGCGACGAAATGGCAGCGATCACGCCGACCGCAGCACCTAAAACCCAACTCAACATCGACAACAGCGTGCTGATTGTGACGGTAAAGGTTAGCGGTTTCCATTTCATTTTCACCTCTTTAAAGGCTTTTCGCAGACTTACGGGGCGAAGCGGATAGGCAAGAGTCTGCGCAACTATCCAGGTTGTCATCCCGACCAGAAAAGCTGATGTGACGATTTGAAGAAAAAAGGAACTGATACCTATTATGCCTCCAATTGAAGCGGTAAAGGCATTTTCACCCAGAATTTCAAACCCACGCAGGAAATTGTAACCGACTCTTCCAAAGGTCAATACGATCAGCGGAAAAAATGTAAGAAAAGCAAGCAATAAAAATTTTGGAAGACGCTCGCTGTAGATTACGATGGCACGTCGTAGGAGCGAACCAAGTCCTTCCGAGCTTGCTCTCAGTTTACTTGCCAACGCCTCTGCCGTTTCGGGCCGCTCAGACACATCCTTAGACAAAGACTGCATCACGATCCCTTTAAGTTTGTTTGGAACCTTTTTCTTTTCAAGCGGGGGAGGATCTTCGTTTTTATGCCCCTCCATCACTTTCAGGTAGTCTCCGTCAAAGGGCGTTTTGCCGGAAAGCATCTGGTAGACAATAACAGAGAGCGAATAGATGTCTGATTTGTGAGACAGTTTTTCGCCCCGGCATTGCTCAGGCGACATGTAGAGCGGTGTTCCGAGAACCGCCCCGACCTTTGTCAGGGCCGCCGTTTGAAGGTCTTTCCGCTTATCCGTGTCAACCTTTTTATCAATGATCTTGGTACCCGCGCCGTCTTTCGAGTCCAAGGCCTGAGTTTTGTTAGACGGCAGGATCGCCGTTCCCTCTTCGAGGCTGACCTCGTCGTGCTTTGCCGATCCCTCCTGAATCATCGTTCCGGCTTCGGAAACAATTGTTTGAGATTTGTTGTCAATGGCGATCGTGTCAGATTCGAGCGCGACCGTAGCAGAGTTTTCATCGACGTGGGTACCCGTTTGCTCAGCCTCCACCACCGTTTTTCTGCCGGCCAATTCGCGGTCCTCGATGCTTCCCTCGTACGGGATCTCTTCAACTAACTGTTCAAAACTCGCCGCTTCAAGTTTGGCGATCCCAAAATCGAGAACTTTGACCGTATAGCCGCCGCGCTGATTTGGCTCAAGCCATATGTTGTCGGGCTTTAGGTCACGATGAATAATTCCCTGTTTATGGGCTTCCTCAACCGCGGAGCAGACCTGCTCCAATATATCTATCGAGAAATCCAATGGGAGTTGCTTTTCTTCATCCAAAACCTCGCCAAGCGTACAGCCGTCGAGATATTCCATTACGAGATAGGCCGCGTCCTCACCGCTTTCCATTTTCGAAAAGCCGAAATCGGTAACATCGACTACATTTGGATGCCGCAAACGCCCCGCGGCTTTGGCTTCGCGGCGGAAACGCTCGACAAACTCCTCCCGCTGCATAAATTCTGGAGCGATTATCTTGACAGCAACCGGCCGCCCAGTGCCAATATGAGTCGCCAGATATACGGTCCCCATACCGCCCTTACCGAGCTGCTTTTCAATACTGTATTTCCCGTCGACGACCTGTCCGACGACATTCCCAAAACCCATAATTTTTCCAATGCCAACTCTACCTGCTTACCCGCTGTGTATGCAAGTTTGTACGAAGTGGATCTGATCTAAGTTTTGGTTTTCGAAAATTATTGAAGAAATATGGGGAAGGGATGCTAGGGTTTCGGATCGGGATCAATTTTCCGGATTCGGATCGAGCCGTTATACGTCGTCAGATACAGAACCGAGTCGCCCGTTCCGGCCCTGCCGGTAATTCTCTGAAACCCTCCTTTTTCATCAATATCCACGTCTTTCAACTGAATATCGGAGTCAAACTTTCCGGCGCTCGAGGATACCGTCGCCTGAAAGGAGGAGTTCTTGGGAATACCTAACGTGATTGAGCCGTTTGAGGTGTAAAAGGTGTATTGTCCGCCGCTGTTCAATTTTCCTAGATAATTAATCGTTCCTGATGTAGACCGAACCTCCAGTTCGCGTTGCTCAACTGACTGAAGCGTGATCGCACCGCTTTGCGATTTTGCCTTGAAGTAGTCTCCAATCTCATTCACATCTGTCTTAAATGCGACCACGTTTCCACTTGTCGTCGAAACATAGATCCGTCCATTCGATCGCCTCAGCGATACGTCTCCCTGATGGGTCCGGGCATCAACACCATCTTTCACATTGTCAACAAAAATGCTTCCGCCATGATTGTGAACGTATGCCCGGCGAATCGAATCGACCGAGATCTCGCTTTCCTGTCCCTCTATCTTAACTTCAGTGTTTACCGGTACGTCGAGCTCGATCACGTCTCCCGACAAACATTTGTTTCCGCGTGAGCCGGACCGATCCTTTAAGTCGTAACCGAGAACGTCTACCCACGTGGGTTTTCCGCTTTCCTGTGCCTTTTGCCTGACTTTGAATCCTAACGAACCTCCGTTCCCGATAAACGCGCGAACTTCCTTTCGTTTCCAACCATTGATCTTAACCTTGCCGCGTAATACGCAAAGCTGAACCAGAACCTTTGAATTTACGTCGATCGATTTCTCAGTAAAATCATTGCCTCTTTTAAATACCCTATTAGAGCCGAATCCACGTTTTTTTAAAGATGTCGTCACCGTCAAAACTTTTGGTTTCACTTTTTTTGAGGTTTTTACTTTTGCTTTCTTTTCCTTCTCCTTGCAGTTGCAATCTTCTGTCTTCCGGGATTGACCAAATACAGCCGTACATGAAAACAGACTAATACAGATCATCAGCAGAATTATCTTATAAGTTGTTTTCATCGTTTCTTTTTGATCGAAGCCGCTCACCAAATTACAATCCGGCAACGAGGTCGTCTTTTTCAGATATAGAGTTTAAGAGGTCGATCTTGTTTTGATATGAAGCTTTCAAGATTTCTCTCGCAGCTTTATTCCTGGGGTTTTTACGAACTTCTCGTTTCATGCGCTTGATCGCGGTATCCACAAGCGCCAGATTTCTCTCGAATTGAACTCTCTCTTTCGGTCTCAGGACAAAATCCTTTTTCTGCTCAACATCGCGATCCAAAGTTGCGATCGTCTGAATATAGCTCTCTTCTCCATAAAGGGGGACCACTTCCTCAACCGGATTAGCAGCTGCTCTGATAACTTTTCGACGCGGCTTTTGGGTCACAAAAATCGCCTTTTGAGCCTTTGGCCGACGGTTTTGGGCAGCTGGACGCGAAAACTCAGACTTTCTCGGACGGTTCTCCCTAACCAACGTAGGTTTCGCTTCTTCGTTTTGCTCGATAGTATCTTCATTCAAAACCGGAGAGGAATCTGAGGCATTAGTTATTATCGGAATTACTTCCTCGTCCGGTAAGAGTTTCTCTTCCCCCGGCTCTTTTACGCCAGCGGTTAGATTCGTATCGTCGCCGCCATAGAAATTCAAAATGTAGGCAAACCCACTAACAAACAGCGCCAAACTTGCAAAAGCCACTAAACCAGGCTTTGCAAAACCAAACCCGCCGCTTACGCCCAGCCCGCGAACGAGGCGGTTCCACAATCCATTTTCTTTTGTACTTTCGATCTCGTGGATTGAAGCAAAAACTTTCGTCCGCAGTCTTTCCGTCGGGACCAGCGGATTTAATTCGGCGTCCATTACAGAAAACGCAAACGCATTCTCTTCTTCAGTCTCCGCCAGCAAACCCGCACAGTCTTCGCAGACCGCGACATGCTTCACAACTTTTTCGGAAAAACTCGAAGGCAGTTCGCTGTCTATAAAGGCTTGAAATGTGCCTAAATCATAGCAATTATTTTTCATACTTCACCTCCGATTTTACCATAAAACCGAATGAATTCTTTTTTTCCACGAGCTACATATGTGCCGATACTTGTCTCGGTTAACGAAAGAGTATCGGCAATTTCCTTATAAGATAAGCCTTGCTGTTTAAGAAGCAAACAACTTCGAAGCGGTTCCTTTACCTTGTCGAGCGCAGTGTGAACTTCGCTTGCAAGTTCGCGCTGTTCATATTCTTTTTCCGCAGTAAAACTATCAAATTCACCGCGTTCTTTGACGTATTTTTCTTCACGAACGTTTGCTCTCGAATTCCCGCGAACAGTATTTTTTGCAAGGTTCATCGCCACACGAATCAACCAGGGTTTTAGCATTTCTTCGTCTGAAATGCGTTCCATATTATCGTAAAGTTTTATAAAAACTTCTTGAGTAATATCCTCGGCAATTCCCGCATCTTGAACTACAGCACACGCCGCCCTGAAGACAGTCCTATTATGAAGCGTAAAAGCTTCGTCAAAAACGATCTCATCTTTTAACGTCGTGGTCTGTTCGGACATCACGTCCACTAATGTTTTCACGCCTTCGCTCATCTTAGCATCTGCTTGCGGCTTCCAATAGTAAAACACCACATCAATGCATTTTGTGACAAATAATTGAAACTTTTCGAGCGCTATAAAAAAACCCTGTCTTCTAAGCTAAAATCGAATGAGTTTTGAAAGCTTTAGAATCCCGTCGGGAATACTCTTATTATCCACCGCCGCCAGAAAAAATATGTAGCTGTCTGATCGTTCATCGGCCACATCAGCATAATACTCATCAGAGACCCGTCGCGAGAATTTCTTAACAAAATCAGGCTTTACCAGTGCCAATCGTCTAAGATTCCCATTTAGATCTTCTTCGCTATTTCCAAAATCACCTTCGTCGCTGTCGATCACAACCCTGATCGAAGCTTTCTTTCGCGAAAAGTGAGAAATCAACGAAGCGGCCCTACTCACTCCTGACTCAAAACGCTTTTGAGTCAAAGAAAGTTCCCCATGGTCGTTTTCCTCCCTCATTTTTTCGCGCATTGTTTTTGATCTTTCATCCTCCGTCAGCATGATCCGTGTATCGAAAATAATGGTTATACGCAGTTCGTCTTCAGCAGCGAATTCTCTCACGGTAAGGCGATTCGAGCGTGCCGTCGCCTTCCAATCGATATGCCGCTGGTCGTCATGCGGTTGATATTCCCGAAGTGCAAAAAGATCCTGTCCCTGCCCGCGTTTCGCCGAGACCAATTTGCCCGCTTCGATGGGCAGATCCAGAATTTCAGGATCCGACTGCTCTATTTTTGGGAATATAACAATTTCGGTTCGCTGTGCCGGGAGTCTTCGCCGATGACGAAAAAACCCGAACGGGAAACGCGTCGATAATTCAAAGTCCCGAATAATAAACTTTCCGCGCCGCGTAAATTCATGTTCGACCTGATTTTCGATCGAATCTTGCCTGGGAACAAATAGAAAATAATCGAGCGTGTGCTTGATTATTGGAGGACGGGCTATTCTTAAAGCGATCTTTTCGGGAAGTATCTCTTTAAGGTCTTCGATCAAATTTGAGCGCCTCCGGTTTTTTCCCCGTACCTCGGCGACTACCGAAAACGTCGGAAATATTCGCTTTCGATTATGAAGACTGACAAGGATCGGGGTCGGCTCGCCGGCATAGATCGTTTCTGAAAATCGCATTTTTACATCAAGCTTGCGAAGACAGAAATTGCCAATAAAAAAGCTGATCAGAAGAGCCGATGCGGTAAATGATAAGACTAAAAAGAGAAGGTTGTTGCCCGTGTTTATTGCCGCAAATGCAACTATGACCAGGAGACCGATAAAGATCGCGCCGCCGGTCGTAAATTCGAAAGGCAGGTTCAATTGCGAGGCTTCCGCACTGGCCGAACGCGCCAGCGGCGGGATTACGAACAAGATAATTATGAATACAAAAACTAAAGAAGCTGTCGCCGCGGTTCCGGCAAGCTGGACGTTTCCCGTTCGGTGCGCGTAGAGAGTGAGAAAGGCTAGGCCCAGTCCGCCCAAAACAACGGAGCCGCCAAGCAGACCGTTTCGAATGTCCTTAAAGCTAAAGAGCTGCGCTATTTGGCGGAACCTTTTTAACATTTATCATTTAGCATTTAGCATTTACCACTTAGCATTTAGCATTTAGCATTTATCATTTAGCATTTAGCATTTAGCATTTGATTATTTACGAGCCGATATCGTTTGGTTCCGAATCGTCGTAGAGATCAAAGTCCCGGTTTGCAACGATCTTTCATTGGATATATTTATTCGATGGCACGATGAGTACTCGCTTCGGTTCGATGATCAATGGTCAATGTTAAATGTTAAATGTCTAAATCGGCACTTCTACCTTCGTCAGGATGTCCTTTAGGATCTGCTCCGCTTCATTGGTCTGGCTGGCAGCGCCCTTATATTGCGAACTGATTATCAGGCGGTGAGCAAAGCAAGGGACGATAAGGCTTTTAATATCATCAGGCGTGCAAAAGTCCCTGCCATCAACCAGCGCCAGCGCCTGGGCGGTCTGGAAAAGCGAAAGTGTTCCGCGGGGGCTTATCCCAAGCTCGATGGTTTCGGCCTGCCTGGTTTGCTCGACGATGCTCAGCAAATAATCCATCAGGCTGTCGTTGATCTTAACCATCTTTGCCAATTGCTGAAGCTCCAAAACATCATTTTCCGACATTACCGGCTCTACAAATTCAAGCGGATTTTCCTTTTCGCGGTCACGCAGAATGCTTCGCTCATCCGATTTATTCGGGTAGCCGACGTGCAGACGGAGCGTAAATCTATCGAGTTGCGATTCGGGAAGGGGATAGGTTCCGTGATGCTCGGTCGGATTCTGTGTCGCCACGACCATGAACGGCAGCGGTAGCGGCCGCGAGGCTCCCTCGACCGTCACCTGCTCTTCGGCCATCGCTTCAAGCAGCGCCGATTGGGTCTTAGGCGTTGAACGGTTTATTTCATCGGCAAGGAGTATGTTTGTAAAGATCGGTCCCGGATTCCATTCGAATGTTCCGCTCTGCTGATTAAAGATCGAAAGGCCGATCACGTCGGAAGGCAACAGGTCTGATGTAAACTGCACCCGCTGAAACGAAAGATCAAGTGCCCGGGCAAAGGCATTAGCCAAGGTAGTCTTTCCGATTCCCGGAACATCTTCGATCAAGAGGTGTCCGCGCGCAATTAGTGTGACCAACGACAGCTTCACGATCTCGGATTTTCCTTTGATAACCCGTCCGATCGTCTCCTGAAGGCGAGCGATCTTGTCGGGCGCGTGGTCATGCAGACTCGCTGATTCTGACGCAGTCTTATTTTTTGTGGAAATAAAGTCTCTCATTGGGTTTTGTCCATCCGGGCGTACGCGCCCTTTCTAGTTTACTAAATTTGCGCATATTTCTGCATTCTTTTTTCCACTTTCTATTATTATGGGTTTTTCCGGCTCCGGCAAATTTGACTCCTGACCCGCTAACCGCATGTGTTTCAACAGCTTAAAGCCCGACGTTTACCATGGTATTTGGATAAGGTAGAATCAATCCAAAATGAAGATCGACAAAAAGAAACAGGCAAAAGAAGTCATAAAGCGCCTTAAAAAAGCATATCCAGACGCACATTGCGCACTTAATCACACAACCCCTTTTGAACTCCTGATCGCAACTATCCTTTCTGCTCAGTGCACGGACGTGCGCGTAAATATTGTCACGGCCGATCTGTTCCGAAAGTATCCGCAGCCGCAAGACTACGTAAACGCATCCCAGGAGGAGATCGAACAGGACATTCGCACTACGGGCTTTTTTAGAAATAAAGCAAAAAATATACGCTCGACCGCGAACAAGATCATCGAAAACTTCGACGGAGAAGTGCCCACTACGATGGATGAACTGCTGACGCTTGACGGCGTCGCTAGAAAAACGGCAAATGTCGTCATGGGAAATGCATTTGGAATTGCTTCAGGAGTGGTCGTTGATACCCACGTGAAGAGGCTCTCGAATCGACTGGGATTAACAAAAGAAACCAATCCGGTGAAAGTCGAGAAAGATCTTTCGGAAATAGTGCCGAAGAAAGACTGGGTGATGTTTCCGCATTGGATTATCTGGCACGGGAGGGCGATCTGTAAGGCAAGAACACCAAATTGCGACGAATGTGTTTTGGAGAGTATCTGTCCGAAGATTGGGGTCGCGCCATGAAAGTGTTCTATTGCGCAGCCACAAAATGGTTATTATCAGAAGCCAACATAATCGGTAGTTTTGACTCAAAAATGTTTTGCGCGGATATATTCGCAAAAATCTTACCTAACTCCAAACCGCACGGTATATGTCGCGTTTCCACGGGTTCCGCTAACGATGATGCGATATTTCCCATCCGCCGGCAGCCGACCGCTCCACCTTCTTTTTTCCCTTGCGAGCACTTTTCCGCCCGGGGACTGAACATCAAAAACCGCGTTATTTTCGAGCGAACTAATGCTTACGCTCATTAGCTGTCCGCCGCTTGCGCCAAGTATGTATCTGTTTTGCTGGGCCCGGATCACCGCATTCTTGTAAGTCGCTGAGGTCGCACCTTTCTTAAATCTTACCGTGGTCGTTAAACCGCCGACGCTCTCTACAGTCGACGAATTATCTTTGTCCTTCGGAGCCGCAGATGTTCCGCTTACGTTGAAATTGATATTGTAGGTGGCGTTACCGCGTGTAGGAGAAACGACGATCCTGTATTTTCCGTTGGCCGGAAGCGGTCCCGAAAAATTATCTGTCGGCTCGTTTTTCGTGGCACCGTCGAGAAAACCGCCGGAGGGAGTTTTTATATAAAACACGGCGTTGTCTTCAAGGGCATTTAACTTTACAGCCATTTTCTGTCCTTTCGCGGCTCCTAAAACGTAAGTATGGGATTCTGCCCGAACGACTGAATTTTTATAGCTTCCCGAGGTTGATCCCTTCTTAAATTTAACAACCGTTGTATTACTACCGGAGGATCTTGCCGGGGTAGACTCCTTGTCTGCAACAATCTCTTCGGGCGCGACCTCTTCCGAATGTCCGGCGCCATCGGCATTTTCTTCTGACGCAGTTTCCTGCTCAGTTTTCTGGCCGTTTCCCGCTTTATCCGACCCGATCCCGACCCCTTCGCTATTAAATAGATTACAGCCGATCACCGAGAAAAAAAGAATTGCAAATACGGGAAAACGGTGTTTTTTGAAATTGCGCATAATAATCCTCACGGCCTTTTTCTAACTGGTGGTCAGTCGAATTCGGCCCGTCTTTAGAGTTTGCTTTAATGGATTTATTGTAGAACGCTTTGAGGTAAAAATTAAAACTCAATTCCCTGTTGAGCGTAAATTCCGGCATTGAAGGGATGTTTGACTTCCTTCATTTCAGTAACGAGGTCTGCGGCTTCGATCAATTCGGCCGGGGCGTTGCGCCCGGAAACAACGATATGCAGTGCGGGCTGATCTTCCCTATTGGCCTTGATCTCCGTCAACACTTTATCAAGATCGAGAAACTTATAATCGAGCACATAAACCAGCTCATCAAAAACGAGCAGGTCGTATTCGCCGCTGCGCATTTTTTCTACGCACAGCTCCCACGTTTCTTCCGAAGTCTTAATATCCTGGGCCGGGTCCTTAGTATCCCAAGTAAAACCATCGCCCATGGTGTGCACTTCGATCCCAAGTTTTTCAAGCGACTCATGCTCACCGTATCGATCCGTTTTCGATTTCATAAACTGGATCATGCAGCAATTCAAGCCCTGTCCCGCGGCCCGCACCATCAAACCGATCGAGCAGGTGGTCTTCCCTTTTCCGTCCCCTGTGTTAACGATTAGGAGTCCTTTCGTCTTCTCACGATAATCTTCGCGCCGCCATTTGTAGGGTTTTTCCCGTTTCTCGCTCATTTATCGTATACCCCTTGTTCAAAATTTTGTAACTGTCCCGAATATCTAAAACGCGTTCGCCTACCTGCCAATAAAATGGCTCAAGCCGAAAAAACTAAGGACGTTAAAAACCCCCTTCCACTAATATTGCAATCAAACCACCCCGTAAACGGGGTGGCTAAACGGGAAAACTATCTCTAATGAGTCTGCTCGGGAATGCTCCTTCTTCTAAGCCAGGGTCCTTTCTAATTCCGGCGATAATACATCGTGTCCGTTCCGGGATGCATTCACAGCCTCGGCCAGGGCACTGACGATCTCCGATTCTTTCTGGTCCCAATCTCCCTCAACCCGGCAACCGGCGGCGTTATTGTGCCCGCCGCCGCCAAATTTCTCAGCAACCCGGGCGACATTTATATCGCCTTTCGAGCGCAGACTTACACGATATTTGTTTGAACCAACCTCACGCATGTATACGGAAGCAACAACTTCTTTTGCAACCAGCGGAAGATTGACAAAGCCATTGTTGTCGCCATCGACAGCGCCGGCATCTTCACCCATTTCGAGCGTCTGACGCATAAACGCCACGTTTCCCTCGGCGTTTCTGCGTATGGTCGACATAACTTTCTGCATCAATGCGACGCGGCTCCAGGAATAGTTATTGTAAACCGCCTCAGAGATGTGCGATGGTTTCACGCCCGCCTTCACCAGTTCGGATGCGACCTTCAAGGTTCGCTCAGTTGTGTTTGGATAGTGGAAAGACCCGGTGTCAGTTACGATCGCCATGTAGAGGCATTCGGCGATCTCCGGTGTTACACGTCCGCCAATTGCCTTACATAAGTTGTAGATCATTTCGCCCACGGCCGAAGCTGTTGAATCGATCCAGTTGATCGTTCCGAAGCTCTCGCAGGTTGCGTGATGGTCAATGTTTACGACGAATTCGTCTTCGAGCCCTTTGATTCCCGGCCGGTCCACACTTGAACATTCGATCACAAAAACAGCGTCATAATCGTCGTCAATCGCCGAGACTTTTCGGATATCACCTTTTCCCGGCAGCTGGCCGTAGGAATTTGGAATGTCATCGCGAATTATAACTTCGGCGTCTTTTCCCAGCGAGCTTAAAAGCCAGCACAATCCTAAGGAAGAACCGATGCCGTCTCCGTCGGGTCTGACGTGCGTTGTAATCGCAAATTTTTCTTTGTTTTCAATTAACTCTACTACTTGGCTTAACATGTAAAACTTCGATGAAAAACTTTGTAGGCGCACTGTGAGATGCGCTATTCTTCATCCGTATTTCCCTCTATAAAGTCTTCTTTATTAGATAGATCCGTTAATACTTCTTCTATCTTTACCGCATTTTCTTCAACCGTATCGCGGGCAAAATGCAAATGCGGTGCGTGACGCATATCTAAATTCAACGCCACCTGCTGTCTGACAAAACTAGATGCGTGCTGTAGAGCCTGCATCGCAATTCCGATCTCTTCTTCCTGCCCCTCGACTACAACAAAAATACTGGCGTCACGTAAATCGTCGGAGACTCTTACATCCGTCACGGTTACAGCCTGAACCCTTGGATCCTCCAGCTCATAACCAACGATCTCGGTGATCTCCTCGCGCAGGGCCTCTGCCATTCTTTCCGGACGACGCATTATTAAATACCTGCCAACCTATAACTCTGTAGCTGCGATCGATTCGATCACAAACGCTTCGATCTCATCGTCGACCTTTATGTCGTTGAAGTTTGCAAGACTGATACCACACTCGAAACCCTGCTTGACTTCATTTGCGTCATCCTTAAAACGTTTTAATGAAGCGATCTCTCCTTCCCAGTTGACGACTCCGTCGCGGATCAAGCGCGCTTTCGCCTGCCGTTTTATCAGCCCGTCCGTGACCTTGCAACCTGCGATCATACCGATCTTCGAAACTTTGTAGGTCTCCTGAACAAGCGCTTTTCCAAGGATTACTTCTTTCTCGATCGCGTCGAGCATGCCGATCATCGCGGCTTTAATTTCTTCTTCAACCTTGTAAATAATCGAGTGGAGTCGTATATCGACCTCTTCCTGCTTTGCGGTCTCAACCGCTCTCACACCGGGCCTGACGTTAAACCCGATTATGACAACCGCCGTCGAATCATTTTCGGCTTGCGTCGCCGACGCGAGCAGTACATCAGACTCGGTAATCGCACCAACGCCGGAGCGAATCACGCGAACCTTGACTTTCTCTGTCGATAATTTCTCAAGAGTTCCTCGCAGTACCTCGACAGAGCCCTGTACATCGGCTTTTAGAATAACGAGCAGTTCCTTGATGTCGGCAAGCCCAAGCGATTCAATACCTCGTTTGGTAGTCTTGAGCATCGCGATCTGGCGTGCCTGTGCCTGCCTTTGACTGGCAATATCCTGTGCCTTATCAATATCAGAAACCGCCTGGAAGACATCTCCCGCCTGCGGTACTCCCTGCAGCCCCAGGACTTCGACGGGTGTCGCCGGCGGAACCGTTTCAATTTTTTCACCGCGGTCTGAGAACATCGCACGAACCTTACCGTGATATTGACCAACAATAAACGGGTCACCAATATTTAATGTTCCCTGCTGAACAAGAATAGTTCCTACCGATCCGCGTCCTTTATCAAGCTTAGCTTCAAGAACAACACCGGAAGCCCTGCGTGTCGGACTGGCCTTAAGATCAAGGATATCTGTGCTCAAAAGTACCGTTTCCAGCAGAGTGTCCAGATTCTCGTGTTTGATCGCCGAAACGGGGATCATCTCAATATCGCCGCCCCAATCGGTTGGGTTCAGCCCCTGTGCAGCAAGCTCGGTTTTAACTTTGTCCGGATTCGCACCAGGCTTATCGATCTTGTTGATCGCAACTATGATCGGAACATTTGCGGCTTTGGAGTGTTCGATCGCCTCAATGGTCTGAGGCATCACACCGTCATCAGCGGCTACAACCAAGACAACCACGTCGGTCGCCTTTGCACCGCGGGCACGCATCATTGTAAAGGCTTCGTGTCCTGGCGTATCTAAGAAAACAACCCGGCGCTTCTCATCCGGAGCATCAGGATTTTCAACGAAAACACTGTACGCACCGATATGCTGGGTTATTCCGCCAGCTTCACCGCCGGCAACATTGTCTTCCCGAATCGCATCCAGAAGCGAGGTCTTCCCGTGATCCACGTGTCCCATTACCGTAACGACAGGCGGACGCGGCAGTTCTTCGTCGTCGGAATCGGCAGCTATCAGCTCCTCAAATTCCTGTTCGATGACCATTTCTTCAAATGGCACAAAACTTACATCGTAGCCAAACTTCTCACCGAGCTCGAGCGCAACTTCCTCGCCGATCGGCTGATTCAACGTGGCAAACACGCCTCGTTTTATGAGCAGCTGGACAATATCGCGGGGGGTGATCCCGAGGCCCTCGGCAAACTCGCGAATCGTCGCGCCCTCCGTCAAACGAACTGTTTTCAGCTCTCCGTCTTCGGCTTTTCCAACCTGATCGAAGATGCGCTCCTCGATCGAACGTTTTTGCGGAGCATTTACATCTCCTTCCTGGTATTTGTTTCTATCAACGTACCGTCCGCCCTTTCGACCGCCGCGTCCCGGCTTGCGGCCATGACTCGGAGGCGGAGTATAAACTGTTTTCGGAGTAGCGGTTTCGCCGGGTGTCGCACGAAGCCCCCGGCCGCGTTTGCCTGAACCCTTTCGATCTCGCTTGGTTCCTTTGGTTCTCTCAGTCTTTAATTCTTCTTTGCTTGGCTTTGGAGTGGAAATTCGTTCACCCGGCTTCAACCCTGCGTTCAGGGCATCCTTGGTCAACTTCAGCCGCTTGATCTTTCGCGCCGGAGCCTTGTCTTCTTCCTCCGCGTCCGTCTCACCATCAGGCTTGGATTCAGCCTCTTTTTGCGAATCCACCTTCTCACTCTCGGCTTCCTCGGATTTCTCTTCGCCTGCGGGCGTGTCTTCCGCCTCGGATTCATCAGCCTCCTTCTTCGGCTTGGCAACTCTTTTCTTTAGCTTCAGTACCTTTTTAGAGTCTTTCTTTGCCTCGGTTTCAACGTCTTTATCCGCTTCCTCCGCTTTTTTGGCCTTGTCGCCCGTTTTCTGCTTGTCTACCTTTTCCGTCTTCTCTTCTTCTGTATCCGTTTCTACCGATTCATCTTCGGGTTTTTCAACCTTCTTGACGGCCTTTTTCTTGATGACTTTGATGATGCGTTTCGGAGCTTTGTCGACCTTCGGAAAATATTTGTTGCGAATCTTGTCTGCCAGCTCCTTAGCAACCGAGTTTGAAGGCACAGTTACGTCGGCACCTTCGCGCTTCAACTCTTCAAGAATGCGTTTGGTGTCTTGCTTAACCTCGCGTGCTAAGTCGTATATACGAACTTTTTTACTTACTGCCATAAAAACTTTTCTTCAATGCAGAAAACCTCTGCCCTAGTTATTTCCCGATATCAAAATGCCCTAATTATCCTTCTCCGATTCGGCTTGCTTCTCCGGATCATTATCCTTCGATTCCTCATCGACCGGACCGGATTCCGCGTCAGCATCATCAGAGTCAACAATTTTTGAGTCTTCTTCCGGCGATGCCGAGTCCGCTTCCCCTTCAACTTGAGACG
The DNA here is from genome assembly GCA_013003295.1 of Pyrinomonadaceae bacterium. Classification (GTDB taxonomy): domain Bacteria; phylum Acidobacteriota; class Blastocatellia; order Pyrinomonadales; family Pyrinomonadaceae; genus Aridibacter. The sequence continues at coordinate 17,668 of JABDJV010000245.1, forward strand.
CGGCGGCTTCGTCAGCAGCGGCATCGGAGGGCGCCTTTTCCTCCTTCTCGCTTTCACCTTCAACTTTTTCCCCAGCTGGCTCGTCTTCAACTGCAGGAGCCCCCTCAGGACTTGCAATTGCAGCCTCAGCGGTCGCTTCAGGCACGACAGCTTCTTCTTCATTTGCCGAAGGCACTTCAGAACTTGCAGCTTCCGTTTCCGCTTCAGATTCAGGTGCCACAGCCTTCTCAATCTCCGTCGGAGATTCCGGCTTCTCTTTCGGGGATTCCGAATCGCCGGTCGCGGCTTCAACAGATTCTTCTTCCGGCTTTTCGGCTGCATCATCAGGCCCGTCCGACTCATCGGTCAAACCGGCTTCCTCATCCGGCCCGGCCTCGGCCGCAGCTTCTTCTTTTGATGCCTCAACATTTCTCAGTTTCAAAACTTCTTTCGCCGCGTCAAGGATCTTCTCCGCTTCGTCTAAGCTTGTGTCCAGCACTTCAACCAGATTATCGACCGAGGTTTCAGCCAAGGTCTCGATATCTTCGATTCCCGCTTCGGTAAGCTTCTCAGCATTCGTTGCCGACACACCTTCCAGCACCGTGATCGGAACCGCTTCGCCGGAAGCCATCATTTCACCCATTTGCTTGGCAACTTCCTGTTTCAGGACTTCCTCGCTAACTATGTCAATATCCCAGCCGACCAACCTCGTAGCAAGGCGAACATTTTGCCCGTGCTTTCCGATCGCAAGCGAAAGCTGATCCTCGGCTACGATAACTTCCATCTTTCTTTCATTAATGTCGGTGATACGAACCTGAGAAACCTTGGCCGGACTCAAAGCATTCGCTGCGAAAACTGACGGCTCATCCGACCATTCGATAATATCTATCTTTTCGCCGCGCAGCTCCTTGATGATCGCCTGAACACGCGAACCTTTCATTCCCACACATGCTCCAACCGGATCGACGTCCTTTTCGTTTGAAGAAACTGCAATTTTCGCCCGGTCACCCGGCTCACGAACAGCCGATTTTATTACCACAGTATCGTCATAAATCTCAGGTACTTCCATTTCAAAAAGGCGCTTTAGCAGATCCGCATGGGCTCGGGAAACGACCACTTGCTGGCCTCTTGATTCCTTGGTTATGTCGGCGATAACAACCCGCAGCCTTTCATTTATATTCCAGATCTCGCCTCTTGATTGCTCGCGACGCGGTAAGATCGCCTCCAGATTCGTACCGAGGTCAATGATCATATCTCCGCGCTCGAAACGCTTAACCAATCCATTTACAAGCTCGCCCTTGCGGTCAACATACTCCTCGTAAACTTTTTCCCGAATTGCTTCACGAACCTTTTGCATTAGGATCTGTTTCGCCGTTTGCGCGGCAATCCTTCCCAATTCCTCTGTCGGCAGGGGAAGGAGAAGCATATCGCCAAGTTCTATCTCGTCATCGCCCGTTAATTCAACCGCCTCTTCGATCGACAACTCGGTCGTGGGACTTTCAACCTCTTCTACAACCGTTTTCTGGGCTGAGATCTCAACCATTCCCTCTTCATCGTCCCAGTCAACCTGGATGCCCTCGCCGCCCTTGTACTCGGAGCGAAATTGTTTCCGCGCCGCCGCCCGGACAGCATCTTTCATCGCCTCGATCACCAATTCGCGATCTAAACCATATTCTTCTTTTAAGGCATCAATGCTTTGCCCAATCGATGTGATCATAAATAAATCTGCAATCCTTAATATACGAAACTATGATTTACCCAAGTTCGCACGTCTTATTTCTTCCTCAATATCTATTTCCAGTTTAGCCTTTGCAACATTGGAGTAGGGAAACCGGACGACACCATTCGTTTTGTCGTCAAACACGATCTCTCCGGCCTCAACTCCGACAATCCTGCCGCGGAACTTTCTCTGTCCGTTGATCGGCGAAAACGTTTTCACCTTTGCTAAACTGTCTGAAAACCTTTCAAAATCTTCTAATCTATAGAGTCCCCGCTCGATTCCCGGCGAAGATACCTCAAGTGTATATGCGGAGGCGATCAGGTCTTGTTCCTCGATCTCGTCTCCTACAAGAGTGCTCACTGCCGAACAATCTTCATGAACTACCCCGTCTGGCTTGTCAATATAGATCCTTACGATCTGATTATTCTTCGAACCGGCAATTTCAACATGAACTAACTCCAAGCCGCTTGCTTCCGAGGCCTTCGCGGCCAATTTTCGCAATTTTTCGATCAAAGAAGTGTCGCCCACACCAAACCTCATCCAAAATAAAAAGTGGGTGCGAAAACCCACAATTTACGTCTTCACGCCCAGTAGCAAACGAGTATATTACACGATAACAAACCCGAATAGCAAGCCTATCATTAGAAGTTCGGCTTTAGCTTATCGATCGCTTTTTTTACAACAGCAAGCTTCTTATCGACTTCCTTAAACTTCTCCTCAGAGAGATCGGCTACAAACTCCTCTGTCATGACCAAAAACTCTTTGATCTCAGATTTTAAGCGATTCGCATTTCGCTCCAGCTCCCTCGAATTGACGCCCCCGCCGGCAAGTGCCTTTTTTGCTTCCTTCACACCCCAATGGGTTATCTGAACTGAATCCTGTTTCGATGTTTCAGTTATCCACGCGGATTCAGTTAATTGTTTCAGAATATCATCGTAGCTTGGGTAAAATCCCTCGCCCTTTACCAAATCAATGAAGTCAACCGTGTTGGATTGTTTTCCACCGGTAACTTCATAAAGTTTGACTAAAATTTTTCGATAAACATCCATAAGTTTTGAAGCTTAAGATTCAAAATTCCTGATCTTATATATGTAACGATGGGGATAAACTTTACTAATTGTGGTCGACATTTTCAAACCCTAGATGGGCAGCGCCCAAGATTCCGGCATCATCGCCCAATTCAGACCGAAACAGTTTAACACGTTCTGCTGGTGTGAGATAGGTTCTTTTCCCTATCTGCTCTAACAATTCCGGCATAAAAAGATCCCAAGCTGCAGCCGCTCCCCCGCCAAAAACTATCGCTTCCGGGTTGAGTGAATTGATCAGGCCGCTAAGGGCCAGACCTAAGTAAAACCCCTGTTTCTTAAAAACCGCTAATGCGTCCTCGTCGCTCTCCAAGCCGAGCTGATAAACGTGTTTCGAGGTCAATTTGTCTACACCGGCCAATTTCGAATCAGGATTCTCGGCGGCAAGTTCATTTGCCATCCTGACCACGGCCGTCGCCGAGGAGTATTGCTCCAGGCACCCATGGCTCCCGCACCCGCATGGATGTCCGCACGGTTCTACATTGATGTGCCCGATTTCCCCTGCGGTGCCGTCAGGCCCCCTCAATATCTTCCCGTCAATGATTATTCCGCCGCCCACACCCGTTCCGAGTGTAACCATAATCGAATCTTCAAAGTTCTTCGTTGCGCCGAGCCAACTCTCACCAATTGCAGCCGCGTTAGCGTCATTCTCAAGAAAAACCTTTACGTTCATCTCTTCCTCAAGAGCCGAAACGATCCCAAAACCATTCAATTCAGGCAAATTCGGAGCGTCCAGCAAAATACCTTTACAAGCATCAACCGTCGCCGGAACCGCGATCGCAATAGCGGTTAAATTAACTTTTTCACACTTTTTAAGGCAGTCGTTCGCAATTTCTACGAGTGCCGAGAAAAGCCTATCTGGCTTGCTGTCTCGAGGGGTAGCGATTTTTGAGCGCTCCAATATCGTGCCGTCGCGCCCAACAGCGGCAATTCTTAAATTAGTTCCGCCAAGGTCGGCGGCCAGAACGATATCCGTCATCAAGGTTTTATAAAGGTTCAAACGAGAGGTTTTTCCGAAGCAAAAACTGGATCCGGTATAAGTTAGTTACCGAACGGAATCCCTCAAAAAAAAATTGCAATGCTACGCGATAGCCCCGGTCAATCGTCCACGCGCAATATCTTCTTCGCATTTTCAATCGACTGGTCGCCGCCTAGAATCGTTAAAATATCATTTACCCGCAATACGGTTGCTCCGTTTGGCGGAATAAGTTTTCCCTGGCGCCGAAGTGCCACGACCAGGCACCCGCGCAAGTTTAGCTCTGCCAGGCTTTTTCCAACACCCTGCGGAGAACTGACTCGAACCTCGTCCATCTTCTCCTCGTCAGGTTTACTCGTGGAAAGAAGTTTGAACAAGCTAGGTCGTAAGACCATATTTTCGAGAATCGCAACGGACGCCTGAACCGGGCTCATCGTTTCAATCCCGGCCTCTTTAAATGCGGAAACATTTGACGTGGTATTCGCCCGTGCAACGACTCGTTTTTCTCCAAAATTCGAACGTATCACCTGGCTAACCAGAATGTTAACCTTATCACTAGGTGTCGCAACGATCACGGCCTTTGCCGTCGGAACCCCCGCTTTCCGTAAGACGTCAACATCAGTGGCGTCCTCACAATAGACGTTGGAATTTTTTATCTCCTTTGCGGTTGCGCAGTTTTCTTCATCGGTGTCAATTATCGACACCGATTCGCCGACCGAAACCAATTTCTCCGCAAGCAGACGTGCAGTCTCGTCTGCCCCAATTATTACTGTTAATCTTGGCATAACTCTAAAAAATTTCGACATCCAATCTGCCGCAGTTCCTTCTATCAATACTGTCCCCAAAATAACGGCAAATACAAGGGTAACAAGTACTTTACCATCTTCAGGGTATCCTTTCTCGATCAATTCCAATGAAAAGAACGTCGCGACCGATGCTGCGACGATACCCCGCGGCCCCAGAAACGATATGAACCATTTCTCATTACTTTTTAACTCTGAACCAAAAGTTGAGAGAAAGACCCTGACCGGGCGCACAAAAATCATCACCAGCACTACGACCACAATACCCTGCCAACCCAATCCTTGCAGATCACTTAGGCGAAGGCTCGCCGCCAGCAGCACAAAAACTGCTGAAATCGATATCGAAGCGAGGTCACCCTTAAATTCTTCAACTTGGTCCTTGTGGGGAATATTAAGTGATCCCACTGCCACGCCGGCGATTGCTGCTGCTAAAACCCCCGATTCGTGTGCAAAAAGTTCGGCAGTTGTATACGCAATCAGAGCGCTGCCAAGTATCCCCAAGCGGGTATATTTCGATGGCAGGAGATGAAACCGCCCTGAAAGAAGCCAAATGGAAAACCCGACAGCAACTCCGGTCAGAACTCCCGCGGCGATCGTTTCAATCCCGTGAGTTATAACATAGGTCAAGTCGCCTTTGTTAATTATCGCTGTAAAAATAATCGCTGCAAAGATCACCCCGAGTGGATCAGCGATGATCGATTCGCTCTCGAGGGTCGATCGAACGCGCCGGTTTACTTTGACCTTTTTTAGTATCGGCGTGATCACCGTTGGTCCCGTAACGGAGATGATCGCCCCAAAAAGGAAGGAGATCTCCAACGAAAGACCGACGAGGTAATTTGCAAGAAAGCCCGATAAAACCGTCGTGATCAGAATTCCGACTGTTACCAGGCCGCTTACCGCGCGTGAGGTATGGCGGATATCATATACATTTAGGAGCAAGCCGCCCTCAAAAACAATGATCGCGACCGCGAGCCTGATTATTACGCTAAGGATATGATTTTCCCGCAGCAACTCAGGCTGAACCAAACCGATCACGTCAGGCCCGAACAAAACACCTACAATCAGCAGTGGTCCGGTCGCGGGCAAACGAAGACGCTCGGCCAAGATCTGCGCCGTAGTCCCGATAAAAAGCACGCAAACCAGCGTTACAAGGATCGCCAATACCGGCGAGTGCTCGTATAGATAAAATAGCTGTTCTCCCATTAGATTCCTATCGCTTGATCAAAAACTCGCCCTTTTGCCAGATCAAGTCGTAAAGTTTTTCACCTTTTCTGCTTACCTCAAATCCATCTCGCTGCTCAATGATCTCTTTTGGCAAATACCTGGATCGTAGTTCCATATCGAGGGAATTCGTAGATATTCGCAGTGCTGTATTCCGGAACAATCTCGATTGATATGTCCGCCCAATTTCCATTGCTGAATTCTAAAAACTTGTGGGTATCGGCAGATTCGCTAAACGAATTAAATCCAATAATATACCTTCCGTCCGGCCTCCGAAAGATGGCCATCTTAAAAGTTCCCTGAGCTCCATCACCACCGGCTTCCAAATAGCCATTCTTCAAATCTTCAACCGCGGCATACTTCTTTAGATAGTCGCGTTTGCTCTTTTGACAGTTTATATCCACCGAATCCGGACAATTCTCTATTACAAAATATTCGGCAGGTAAAAGAATAAAAAACTCGCGGACATTTTTCGGCTGATCAACCTTTGACGGCTCGTTTCGGGAACCGCGGGATTCCTTGACATTGTCTTCGGGCGAACCCGGTTCCTTTTCGATTTCCGTCTTAACATTTTGATCTCGGGAAGTTGATTCAGGATTTCGGACTTCGGAAGATCCGTCATCTGACGGCTTCGTCAAACTGCACCCGGCAAATGCACAAACGCTAATAAACAAAAGCAAAATGTTTTTTTTCATTGTGGTAATCCGTGAGCGGAAAATCCGGAAGACAACCATTATAGGTTAAGTACGTATCCATCCTACCTGATTTGATGATCGCTGCAAACAATTGTAAATTTACATTTTTCAAGTTCAGCGGCGGCGCGCCTCTTAGTAAGTTTCGCTCAAAATCGATTGATGTCAAATACACGGGATCGTTCAAACGGATTTCTATTAAAGGCGCTTCATTTTGCCTTTTTTCTAACCGGAATCACAACGGTATTGATCGGTCAGGTCCTCCCGATCCTTTCGAGGCGCCTCGATCTAACCGATTCCCAAGCCGGCCAGCTATTTATCGCACAGTTCTTTGGATCGTTTCTTGGTGTTTTCATATTTAACTATGCGCTGAAAAAATTCGGGTTTGTAAAAACGATAGTGTTTGGCCTCATTGCCGTTTCGATTGCCTGCATACTAATTAATTTCCCGTCGATCGAAATCTGTTTCTTAGGTTTCTTCGTAAACGGAATCGGAATTGGCGCGACGCTACCTTCGATCAATATGCTCACCGCCGAGCTAAACCCGACCAGGCAGACCCCGGCCCTCAACATCTTAAATTTCTTTTGGGGGATCGGTGCAATAATAAGTCAGCCGTTTACCAAATATCTTGGAACCGAAACGAGCGTACTCCTGCCGACCGCGCTCACCTCTTTACTCGTTTTGCTATCGATCATCCTGATCTTTTTCGCGGCAAAGAACCTTTCAACCCACGAAACCACGTCCGAGCCGGCTGAAAACGATCCGGCGTCTAAAATCTGGAACAATCCAATAGCCTGGGCGATCGCCTTCTTTAACTTTCTTCTTGTCGGAATCGAAAGCGGTCTCGGTGGATGGCTGACTACGTATTCAGAAAGGTTTCCGGACGGTTCAACACAATTATTTGCGGCAACACCTGTTTTCTTTCTGTTCTTCGTAATCGGGCGCGGCCTCGCTCCGGTGATATCTCGGATACTAACCGATAATCGTTATATTTCCATAAGCCTTTTGGTTCTTCTCGCCGGCGTCGTGACGGTTTTGGTGGCAGAATCCTACCCAATTCTGATAGCCGGTGCCGCCGTTCTGGGAATCGGAACATCTGCGACTTTCCCTACAAACATGGCACGGTTCACGAAGTTTTTTGGAGCAAGCGCAACTCGAAATTCGACACCGATCTTTGTGCTGGGAAGCATCGGCGGAGCATCGATAAACTGGTTGATCGGTTTCACGTCGACCTCATTTGACAGTCTTCGCAGCGGAATCTTTGTCTTACTTTTGTGCTGTCTGCTTCAGATCTCAATTCAAATCTACCTAACTAAAAAGACAACAAATCCTTCGGTGTGACATTGAAGTCTGATTTCTCACCAACTCTTTCTCCCGAACGAATCGCAACTTGTATCGACGTGAACGGTTGACGGAAAGCGGGGCCGCCACCGGAAACTGCCATCTGATGCAGTTTTTAATTGCTGATCACGCGCTTCGCTGCTAGTGACAAAAAGGTTTGTAGACCATATGGCCGGAGGCTGCGTCTAACTCATTACTATCGGAATTTGTTTCGTCGTAACTGGGAGTTTTTTGATAATTTACTGCTTCGGCCGGGGTCGACCATTTTACATTGCGGTCTGACGATTCGCTTTGACTTAGAGTCAAAGCGAAAATGACTAAGAATTAGTAACGGAGCCGGCAGGGTTTTTATCATCGGTTTTCCCGTCAATTCCGGTAAAACGGGACTTCTGGCTCGATCGATCTAAAATTGGGAAGATTTACTCTGCCAATTTTACTTTATCATATTGCATTTATTAAATTTATCGTTATAATTTAGTATGGTGGCGGATTCAATTTTTGGCCCGATATCATCGTTGTCAAAAATAGGTTTTAATTTGTTTCCGATTATGTTATAAAGGTTTACAAATTCTAAGATTTAATCGATTTTTCCCATTTGAGAAACAAGAAAGCCTGATTGTTGCTCATGGCTTTGCATTATTCGTTGACATTGTGGGGTAATTCGTGTAAAAAATCTGTTACGGTTTTATTATTGAATTTATTTGATTTAACGCGATACAAAGAGGAGAATTATGAATAACAAAACATGGAAAAGCAAGGCACTGTGGCTGTCCTTGATAGTTGCTGTATTAGCAACATACTCAATGAGTGTTTTAGCGAACCCTCCGAAGTTAGCTGGAGAGATCACTGTTTCCGGACAGGCTCTCGGGGCTAAGACGTCAGTTAAGGTTAATGGTACCCAAATTGAAAATGGAAGTTCGATTTTTTCATCAAGCACCATTTCTACTTTGAACAGCGACGAAGCGGTAATTAATGTCGGGAAAATTGGACGAGTTCAGCTTGCTCCAAATTCAACGCTAAAATTGACCTTTGACGAAACCTCATTCACCGGAATCCTTTCAGAAGGCAAGGTAACGGTTTTGAGCGCTTCGAAAAGTGAGAATATTGCGACGACTTTTAGCGTAGAGAACGCCGGACAGGTTAAGCTTTCTCCAAATACAAGCGCCACCTTGAACAAAGGTTCCAACGGTTTGGCGATTGACTTGGTCGCCGGAGAGATAACCTCCCTAAATTCGACGGGCAACATTGTTGTTAACACCTCGAAAGGCAACACGGTAGCGCTGAAAACCGGTGAAACCGTAAATGCTCAAGACGACGACGATAATGAGGGCGGAGCTGCCTGGCTCGTATGGGCGCTCATATTTGGCGGTGCGATCGCGGGTATCATTATCGCGGCTAATACCGACAACAATCGAATTGATCTTGGTGGAAACGGTGTAGTTGTTAGTCCAACTCAATAAGGGAATTGTTAGACAGCCTTTCCTGCCAAATTACGTTTATGTATAATAGGAAAGGCTTTATACTCATAAGTTTTGATCAGGAGGAAATTTTATAACATGCTCGGCAAAAAAAGGATATATAGATTAATAACTACGATTGCGGCACTTTGTGTTTGCGCAACCGCAGCATTAGCTGCTCCGAATGCGGATGGAGAGATCACCGTCAATGGACAAGTAACGGTTAACGGACAGCCTGCCGTTTCGAGTTCGACGATCGTTTCCGGAAGTACGATTACGTCAGGTGCAAATTCAAGCGCCACAATAAATCTTGGAAGCAAGGGTAAGCTGGAGCTTGCTTCGGACACTTCGCTCACTCTAAAGTTTACGGATGACAGTATCGTTGCAATGCTCAGCGCTGGTCAGGTTCGCGTTATGAACTCGGCTGGAGTAGGAGCTACGGTCACGACGAGAAGTGCAACGGTTGTTGCTGACACGGGTCAGGCAAACAGCTTTACCGTTGACATTGGTTGCGGAGATGACGTGAAATGCGCGCAAACTTTCGTTGAGACTGCTTCGGGTCTTGTAACACTGCGAAGCTCTAACACAGTTAAGCAGGTAGCTGCAGGAACCGATGCTTCTTCCGGTAATCCGTCGCAAACTGGCTGTAAGCCGTGTATGCGTCCGGGATCCGCCCCTCCGACACCTGTTGCAGGGATCGGAAATGGTGCGCTGGTCGCTATCATTGTAGCTGCAGCGGCGGCGGCAGGAGCTGCAATGTTCTTGGGTAGAGAGAATGAAGTTAATCAAAACGGTGGGACGACAATAATTAGCCCCGTTTTTTAACTCCTGAAATAGAAGTATAGAAGTTTGCGGGTTGTGTCTCGAGCATAACCCGCAAAACTATGTCTTCGGTTGTAACAATATTCACAAAGTTTTTTTGGGTTATTCAAATGCAAATAGCAGTTATCGGTACAGGGTATGTCGGATTGGTCACAGGTGCGTGCTTCGCCGAATTTGGGGTAGATGTTACCTGTGTGGATGTCGACGAAGAAAAAATTGATTTTTTGAATTCGGGCGGGATTCCGATCTACGAACCGGGTTTAGACACCATCGTTGAAAAAAACATCGCGTCAGACCGGCTTCATTTTACAACCGATATTAAATCGGCGGTTGAAGAAGCTCTTGTTGTATTCCTGGCGGTCGGGACTCCTCCGAAAGAGGATGGCTCACCGGACATGAGCTACTATCAGCAGGCGGCAAAAGATATTGCCGGTGCGATGAATGGCTACAAGGTCTTGGTTACAAAGTCTACAGTACCTGTCGGAACGGGTGAATGGCTGCGGGGTTTTGTGAAGGACAATCTTACGTCCGACGTCGAATTTGGAGTCGCATCGAATCCTGAATTTTTACGTGAAGGCGCTGCCATTGAGGACTTTATGCGCCCTGATCGCGTTGTGATCGGCAGCAATGAGGAGCGCGCCATCGCCGTAATGAAGGATCTCTACCGCCCGCTATATTTGATTGAAACGCCGATCGTAATTACCTCTCTGGAAGCAGCAGAATTGATAAAATATGCTGCCAACGCTTTCTTAGCAACCAAAATCACCTTTGTAAATGAGATCGCAAATCTATGTGATGCGATTGGCTGCGATGTACACGAT
>JABDJV010000262.1 GCA_013003295.1 Pyrinomonadaceae bacterium
GATCAGAGTTGCAACCGCAGCTCCCGTCACTCCGAGCTCCGGGAAGATCCAGATTCCAAAAATAAACAGCGGATCCAAGATGCAATTTAGAATATTTGCGATCCACAAAACACGCATCGCAATTGCCGCATCCCCGGCGCCCCGGAAGATCGCGTTGAGCAGTAATAGAAACACGACGACGACATTTCCGCCGAGCATCAGACGAGTGAATAATGTTCCCTCCTCAATTACCTCCGGTTCCGCTCCGAGCAGGCTCAGAAACTGGGGCGCAAAGATCAGTCCGATCACGCCCATTACTATCGCGACGATCAGACCCATGTAAATTGCGTGCGTCGCCGATCTGGCGGCACCATCCGGATCTTTTTCACCTATCCTGCGCGAGACAGTGGCCATTGCACCGATCGCGACACCCATTGCCACCGCGTAGATCAAATACATCATTGATTCGGTGATCCCGACTACAGCAACTGCATACTTGTTAAGCCTCGCCACGAAGAAGATGTCAACCACCGCAAAAACGCTTTCCATTATCATTTCCAGGATCATCGGCACGGCCAGCAAGAACACAGCTAACCCGATCGATCCCTTCGTGAAATCCCTGTCCGATCCGCGAATCGCTTCTTTCAATATTGACCAAAATGAATTGTCATACACCTGTTCAGGCGTATTTTCTGCAGAACTCGACATTTAAACCTTTCTATTTAAATTAAAAACGTTTGCACGAGGCGTGCACAGATAGTTCGTTTCACAATAGTTGAGAAACGTGAAAACGAACCGTAAGGTTGCGGATAGTTAACGGAATGAGACTCGCATAATGAAAAAGAATATAGCACAAGATTTTTTTTTCGCGAAGCAAATATAGAAACTATTTTCCATGAATCCAAGCTTTTTGTGTTTAATGTTCCAAAAATGATAGATTCTGGGTACCGAAAAAGAGAAAAGAAGATTATGTCCAAACTACTAGTTGCAATTTTGACGTTGGCGTTAGCAGTCGTTTCCGCACTCTCACAGAAAACAGAGCAGAAAAAGCCAAAATCGATGTCTGAGATCACCTCGAACCTAAAACGGATCGAGGGTTACATCCCGCTCTTTTACGACGATGAAAAAGGGAAGATGTTTCTGGAGATCACGCGTCTGAATGATGAGTTTCTATATCAGGTGTCGCTTCCGACGGGGATTGGTTCGAACCCGATCGGTCTAGACCGGGGGCAGCTCGGCAGCACAAAAGTAGTTTATTTCGAGCGCGCCGGAAATAAGGTTTTGCTTGTGCAGCCAAACTACAGATTTCGCGCCCTGAGCAATAATGCCGCCGAGAGACGGGCGGTTGAAGAATCGTTTGCAAAGTCGGTGATCTGGGGATTCAAGGTTTCGGCCACGGAGACGGGGAAGGTCTTAGTTGATGCCACCGACTTTTTTATGCGCGATGCCCACGGTGTTGCAGCACGCTTGAAACGAGCCGATCAGGGAACCTACACATTCGATAAATCCCGAAGTGCCTTCTATCTTCCCCGAACAAAAGGATTTCCGAAGAACACCGAAGTGGAAATGACGGTCACACTTGGTGCGAAGGGGCCGACCGGGCGTCTCGTCAATCAGACGGCCCCAAGCGGGAGCGCAGTGACCGTTCGGCAGCGGCATTCATTTGTTCAATTACCGGATAGCAACTATAAACCGCGGGAATTTGATCCCCGGATCGGGGTGTTTCCGATCAGTTTTTATGATTATGCGACCGATATTGGCGAGAATCTGGAGAAGCGTTGGATCGTCAGGCACCGTTTGGAGAAGAAAAACCCGGGAGATGCCGTCTCTGAAGCCGTTGAGCCGATCGTTTATTACATCGATAATGGCACGCCAAAGAAGATTCGCGACGCACTGACCGACGGTGCCAGTTGGTGGAATCAAGCGTTTGAAGCGGCTGGTTTTCGAAATGCATTTCAGGTCCGGGACCTGCCCCCGGGGGCCGATGCGATGGATGTTCGCTATAACGTCATCAACTGGGTGCACCGTTCGACCCGCGGCTGGGCATATGGCTCAAGTATTACCGATCCGAGAACGGGGGAGATTATCAAGGGAGTGGTCACCCTCGATTCTCAGAGGGCACGGCAGGATTTCCTGATCGCTTCGGGATTTGCACCGCAGTATGCTGCGGCAGAAAATGCATCGTGCGATTTTGCCTCGATGCCGGATGTAGGTTACTTGGTGGGCGCGAATCAGAGAGCCGATGCCGATGCGATGAGTGTTGCGCGCATACGCCAGCTTTCTGCTCACGAGATCGGACATACGCTCGGTTTTTCACATAACTTTGCTGCGAGTACATATGGCCGTGCTTCAGTCATGGATTATCCTGCACCGTTGATTCGAATCAACAATGGAAAACTGGATTTCTCAAATGCCTACGACAATAAGATCGGCGCCTATGACAAATGGGTCACACAGTTTGCCTATTCCGATTTTCCGGACGGGGCCGATGAAAAAGCCGAGCTTGAAAAGATCCTTCAGGATGGAATAGCAAAAGGCTATATATTTATTTCAGACGCCGATACGCGCCCGGCGAGTGCGGCGCATCCGCTCGCGAATCTCTGGGATAACGGCAATGATCCGGTTGCGGAGCTCAAGCATATAATGCGCGTTCGCCGGATCGGGTTGAATCAGTTTGGTTTGAGAAATCTTCCGGATGGTGCGCCGCTTTCGGAGCTTGAGAACAAATTGCTTCCGCTTTATTTTCACCATCGGTACCAGATGACGGCAGCGGCAAAAACACTTGGCGGAGTTTATTACAGCTATTCGGTAAGAAAGGGGAATTTGGCGAGTCCAGGCACGATCTACAAAGTCGTTCCGGCTGCCAGACAGAGAAAGGCCCTATACGCATTGATCGCGACTCTTGATGCCCGCGAGCTGTTGATCCCCGAACGGATCCTGAAGCTCGTTCCGCCAATGGCTTTCAGATCGGGTTCTAATCGTTCCGAGCTGTTCCCGAAACGCACACGGCCGATTTTTGATCCGGTCGGCGCCGCCGAGATCGCTGCCGGCATGACTATCAGCGGTTTGCTCGAACCAAACCGGGCGGCACGTTTGATAAATTTCAACTCAAGAAACCGGGCTAATCCACATTTTCGCGAGGTCACGGAAGCCTTGCTCAAAGCGACGTGGAAAAAACCCTATTCGCGGAGGTCAGGTGTTGCTGCCACCCAAAGGGCCATTCAGAGCGTGGCCGTAACGCACCTGATGGAGCTCGCGTCTAATGAATACGCACGTGCCGAGGTGAGAGCGGTGGCGACCGAGAGTCTTCGGGGTCTTCATCTATATCTAAAACGGAGGCCGGCTTCGGGAGCTGCGCGCGTTCACTATCGCGCGACGATCGCCGATATTGAAAGGTTTTTGGCGCGTCCCGTTTCGCCCAGAAAACCAACAAAAACCCTGCCGAATCCTCCGGGAGATCCGATCGGGTCGGGTAACTAGTAGGAAAGAGGGTTTACGGGCGCTTGCCTTCGTACCAATTCGGTTTGAAGCTCGAATTGACCAGCCATTCGGTCGGCTTGATCATCGAGTTTATCGAGCGGGTCATGTGCTTAAAATCGATCGTATCGATCTCATCGGTCGCACGATGGTAGTCCGTATGCAACCCAAAACTCGAAACAGTATGAGCGATCACTCCTTCTCTTGCCAGGGTATAATTATCAGAGCGGCGGAAAAAATTCTGTTCTGGATGCGGATCAGCGACGAGCGCAGCGCCCTGCTTTGCTAATTCTGCCCCAAGGTTTGAACGGTCATATCCGGTGAGCCACAGCTCATTTGGCTTAACCTTTGCGTCCGGGCGGCCGAGCATTTCAAACTGCAGATTGGCGATAAGTTTTTCTTTTGGAAAAGGAAGATTTTGAACGAAATATCTTGAACCAAAACCGCCCGATTCCTCACTACCGTAAAAGGCAAACATGACCGTTCGTTTCGGGCGTTTTCCTTGTGCCAATACTCTCGCCAGCTCGATCACCGCAACGCATCCTGAAGCATCATCGTCGGCGCCATTGAATATTTTATCTTCGCCCGGCGCGTTTTCCCGCACGCCGACATGGTCCATATGAGCGCTCAACAAGATCACTTCGGAAGATAGTTTCGCATCACTCCCCTTGATCATTCCAACGGCGTTCCAGGTCTTTCGTATTTCGGGTTTACCGAGCTTACCGGATATCTCGATTTCGGAATCAACGGCAAGTTTTTCCATTTCCGCCATCGACTTTTTATCCAGAATAAATATCGCCGATCGCGGTTTATTTTCGCTTCCTGATATCGTTCTAAAATTTACCGGGCGCGCCGCCGCGCTTTCCCATCGCGAACGCCAACGAGCTGTTTCTTCTATGATCACCGCTGCCGCACCGCTTCCAAAAAGGCTCCCAAGTGATCTACCAAGCGCGGCTGCTTCCTCTGCATTTTCCGCTTTCACAAAAACGATCGCGCCGTCCCGGGGCGTTTCGCCAACCTTCATTTTTTGCAGTTTGCCCGAGATCTTCTCGCTCGTCATTC
>JABDJV010000293.1 GCA_013003295.1 Pyrinomonadaceae bacterium
GATCAGACTCCTTGCGAAATCGATTGCTAACGGAGTACAGAAGGACGAATCACTTCTATTGGGAATAAGCGCCGTTGGATTAATGACGCTGGTACAAACCGGTCTGGAAGCATTCGCGGCGGCGAAAGGTGATTCAGCACCAACAGGACTGCTGGCGAAATCACCCGAAAAAGTGCTGGATGCGCGCGCAAAAGAAAAGGGCCAGGGTATTCTAGGATTCTTAAAAACAGTTAATAAAAATTATCAGGTAACCTGGGACGAGTCAGACCCGAAAGCCAAATTTGACATCATTCATGATGAAGAGATCGCATCTGGCGCAAAGCGCGACCAATCCCGAAACTGGCTTGAAAAGGATGAACGCTGCGGCGAGGGAGTGATACCGGTTGAATGTCGTTCAGCGGCATGCGGAACATGTTGGATCGGTGTCGTCGGCGGAGCGGAACGGCTTGCCGAAGTAGCAGACCTTGAACGCAAACAAATGAAGGTCTTTGGTTACAAGCAAGGTGATGACCCAAAACCTTTTATGAGGCTGGCGTGTCAGGCTCAGGCTGAAGGCTCAGTATCGATCGTTATTCCACCGTGGAACGGAGTTTTTGGTAAGAAACTCTATGGAGTAGAAAAAACCGTACTCAAACCGGCAACTACCTCGGCTCAGAAGTTGCGCGAAACGATCGACGACGTATTGACGGTAAAGGAATAGTTTCACCGCAGAGGCGCGGAGAAGGCGGAGAGAAAAGAACACTGATGATACTCACGAAGTTTCTCACCGAATAAGAGAACTAAACTCTGCGTCTCCGCGCCTCTGCGGTGAAAAACCTCCTGTGGAAACTGAAACAAAAAAAAACACTTTCCCACCGATCCTGCTTGTTCTAACGGGAGTCTTGCTTTGGTCGACCGGCGGGCTCTTTATAAAACTCACCACGCTCAACGCGTTTCATGTAAATCTAGGGCGAGCGCTTTTTGCTGCGGTCACGGTAGGGATCTTTATTGCCGTAAAGCGGCAATTGAAGTTTGACTGGTTTATCGTCTTCACTTCCTTATTTTACGCTGCCACTCTCTCCACTTTTGTTTATGCCAATAAAAACACCACGGCAGCCAACGCGATATTCCTGCAATACACGGCTCCGATCTACATTCTTGTTTTCGCACCCTTTATTCTAAAGGAGAAATTTCGCCTCACTGACTTGATTACCGTTGCCGTCTGTTTAGCTGGAATGAGCCTGTTTTTTCTTGAAGCACCAAATCCTCAGAATAGATTGGCTGCCAATATATATGTGGGGAATATCGCAGGTTTGATATCGGGCATATGTTTAGGCCTTTATTTTGTCTTCCTCAGGCATCCCCGATCACTTAAGTTCAACCCGGCGCTGTCGGTTCTTTACGGAAATATCATCATTGTGTTTTTTATGCTTCCGATCGTGCTTAGAGAACCGCAGATTCCCGGTTTCGAAGACATTATAGCCGTTTCTTACCTGGGTATTTTTCAGATCGGCATCGCCTATCTCTTATTTACCTACGGAGTTGCGCGTGGTGTGCGCTCCCTTGATGCGAGTATCATTGGATATATCGAACCCCTGCTGAACCCTGTCTGGGTATTTTTGTTTGTAAAAGAAACGCCGTCAAAATGGGCGATCCTGGGTGGTCTGATCATCATCTCCGCGATAATTTTGCACACCGGTATGAGTCGGCAGAACCGACGGCAATAGGGCATATTTTCCCCTCCTGCCGAAGGCAATTATTCTTCAATTATTAAGTACGGAATCTAATACACGTCACCTTTTATCTTTGCCTGTGTCTTGTTATACTTACGGGATATTTTTAGTCAAAAGGGTGAGGCTGTTCCTGATTAGCTGTAAGCCTTGTTATTTTACAAACCGTATTTCAAAACGTTCTGGAGAAAACGCTATGACAAACTTGAATATTCCGTCGACTGTCACGAATAAAGAGTTGATCGATTGGGTAACTAAAACCGCCGAACTCTGTCAGCCTGATACCGTCTATTGGTGTGATGGTTCGCAGGAAGAATATGACCGACTCTGTGACGAAATGGTTCAAAGCGAGACCTTTATCCGATTGAACCCGGAAAAGCGCCCTAACTCTTTTCTTGCCCGCTCGCATCCAAGCGATGTTGCCCGGGTCGAAGATCGAACCTATATATGTTCTATTAACAAGGGCGACGCCGGACCCACCAACAATTGGATGAACCCGAAGGGAATGAAGGATATCCTGAACAAGAAATTTTCAGGTGCAATGAAAGGCCGAACAATGTACGTCATACCTTTTTGCATGGGTCCGATCGGTTCGCCGATTTCTCAATTCGGCGTCGAGATCTCCGATTCTCCTTACGTCGCGGTAAACATGAGGATAATGACCCGAATGGGAACTCCGGCGCTTGAGGCGCTTGGAAACGGCGAGTTTGTCGATTGTTTGCATTCTGTCGGCATGCCGCTGGAAGAAGGTCAGGAAGATGTTGCCTGGGCATGCTCGCCCGACCCGAAAGACAAATATATTGTTCATTTTCCGGAAGAACGGTCGATCGCTTCTTATGGATCGGGCTATGGAGGAAACGCGCTTTTGGGTAAGAAATGTCATGCGCTGAGAATTGCCTCGAATAGCGGTCGTGATGAAGGCTGGCTGGCTGAGCATATGCTGATCGTCGGCGTTGAATCGCCGGACGGTAAAAAAGACTATGTTTGCGGCGCCTTTCCGAGCGCTTGCGGCAAAACCAATTTCGCAATGCTGGTTCCGCCCAAGTCGTTTCAGGAAGAAGGTTGGAAAGTTACCACGGTCGGTGATGACATAGCTTGGATAAAGCCAAATGATAAAGGCACCCTTCTTGCGATCAATCCCGAAAATGGATTTTTTGGCGTTGCTCCCGGCACAAACTACAAAACAAATCCGAATGCGATGGATTCGATTAAGGAAAACTCGATCTTTACAAATGTCGCACTGACGGATGATGGCGATGTTTGGTGGGAAGGTATGGATGGTGATCCACCGGCTCATGCAATTGACTGGCAGGGGAACGATTGGACGCCGGAGAGCGAAACGCCTGCGGCCCATCCGAACGCCCGTTTCACCGCGCCGATCGAACAATGCCCGGTCGTTGATGAGCACTTTGATAATCCGGATGGCGTTCCGATATCGGCGTTTATTTTTGGCGGCCGCAGAAACTCCGTGGTTCCGTTGGTGATGCAATCGTTTAACTGGGCATTTGGAGTTTACATGGCAGCCACAATGGGATCGGAAATGACGGCGGCCGCCTTTGGTAATATCGGCGAAGTTCGGCGCGATCCATTTGCGATGCTCCCGTTTGCCGGATATCACATGGGCGATTATTTTTCCCATTGGCTCGATTTTGGCCGCAGCATTCCCGAACCCCCTCGGATTTTTTCGGTCAACTGGTTCAGAAAGGGAGAGAATGGAGAATTCCTTTGGCCGGGCTTCGGAGAAAATATGCGAGTTTTAAAGTGGGTCGTCGAGCGCTCACGCGGAAGATCAATAGGGGTTGAAACACCCCTCGGTTGGCAGCCTAAGTATGAACATATGGATTGGCGGGGGTTGGAGGATTTCACTGAAGAAGATTTCAATAATGTGATGGATCTCGATCGGGATCTCTGGCTCAAAGAAATTGCTTCGCACGACGATCTGTTCTTCAAACTTTACGACCGACTGCCGAAGGAGTTGACATTTATTCGTGAGCTGCTTGTTTCCAATCTCTGGCGTCAGCCGGAACCCAGCCTGGCAAGTCCGAGGCCAAACGATAAGATCGAGGCCCCAAAAGCTGCTGCGAAGGCAGAATAGACCGGCAAAGATATTTCGCGAAAACAAAGACGGTTCATTTGAATCGACTTTTTTTCATTGGAGCTTATTGGTAGTTTTGACAAGCTGCCCATAAAAGAAGTAGTCTGTTTTTGCAGGAGGTGGTAGATATGACAGAAAGTTCAATCGAAACGCCGCCAGACAATTTTCGCCGATAGAGATCGGCAAAAGCTGGAACGGCTTAAAAAAAATTTAGGAAGCGGTTAAAAGCGGAGTAGGGATTAACTGATAGAGTGGCGGTGGAATAAAGCGCAAGCTCAACCCGGCGATCTAGGTGAAAGCGAAAAAGCTGTAAAACCGATTCCTTTGAAAAAAAGTTCAAAAAAGACGACTCTTCATTCGAGTCGTCTTTTTCATTTGCGATATAATTGGAAATTAAGTGCGTTATCTTAATTCACAACCGGAGTGGAAAGTATCCGGCCTTGTCTTGTATTTATTGTTTCAAAAAGGCAAGGCACGTGAGCATTCAAAACATCAGGATGTAGAAGATGAAGACGCCGTGAACCAAAAGCGCATACGATGTCCAAAATGTAAATGGCAGCCAAGCGCATCAAGCCGATGGTATTGCAGCGATTGCCTTGAGCCTGAGTTTTATTTGGAAGGATGCGGAATGGCGTGGAATACATTTGATACCGGCGGAAAGTGTCCCGGTTGCAGACATGTTTGGCGTTGGACATCGTGTCTCGCGTGCAGCCGTTGGTCATTGCATTTCGATTGGTATGAAAACGGCGGTCGATAATCTTCAAATAGAGATTTAGTGAGGAACCGGACTTATGGACTTAGGAGTAAACTCGTTATCACTCTCAGTAGCAGACATCGAAAGATCGAAGGATTTTTACGAAACGCTAGGGTTTAAACCCGTTCCCGATGGCGGCTCGGTCGAAGAGAAATGGCTGATAATGGAAAACGGCGACACAAAGATTGGACTTTTTGAAGGGATGCTTCCGGGCAATATTATTACATTTAACCCAAAAAACGCGCGAGCCATATATACCAAAATAAGTAAAGCAGAATTTGAGATAGTTTCGGCATCGAAGACCATTGGAGAGGAGCGCGGTGCGTGTAATTTTATGATCGCGGATCCGGATGGAAACCGCATCTTGTTTGATCAATTCGAATAGAACCTGCTCTGTATACTCCGGTTTTTTGAAGGCTTGTAGTAGAATAGTGGTTATACGATTTCGGACAGAATTTCATATTTGACCGGCATCATATTTACGGTTTTATGATTTCTGTCAAATTATACAAGGAGAAAAGATGAACGAAACTACTTATCAACAGGCAATGCAAGGAAGTATGGTCGCGGAGGCTCTGCCCGCGGAACGCGCCTCCTTCATACGAAAAACCTATGCGCATCTGGCATTGGCGATTTTGGCTTTTGCCTTATTTGAAGCGTATCTCGTTATGTCGGGAGCGGGCTTGTGGGCAGCCCAGCTGATGGTATCGACGCAATTCTCGTGGTTGATCGTACTCGGTCTCTTTATGGGAGTTTCCTGGCTGGCGAACACCTGGGCGCGGTCCCAGACATCGATCTATATGCAGTATATGGGTTTGGTTCTGTTTACGCTCGGATGGTCGGTCATATTCCTGCCGCTAATGTTTATGGCGACGTATTACTCAGGAGACAGCCTGGCGGTTCCGAAGGCGGGGGTTGTTGCGATGGGACTGTTTTTAGGCTTGACCGCCGTTGTGTTTTTAACCCGGAAAGACTTTTCGTTTCTTGGGCCAATACTGGCGATCGGCGGATTTGTCGCTCTCGGTTTTATAGTGTCCGGGATAGTTTTCGGATTTAGCCTCGGAAACATCTTTGCGTTTGCAATGGTTGCGTTTGCGGGTGGATCAATTCTATATGAGACTTCGAATATGATGCACCATTACAGAACGGATCAGCATGTAGCCGCATCGTTAGGTCTGTTTGCGAGTATTGCACTTCTTTTTTACTACTTGGTTACGATATTTTCGGGACGTGACTAAACCGGTATTTATCAGATGGAAAAAGACGCGGAGTCCGCGTCTTTTTTTTTCTTCAATTTGAAATCCCGGCGGGCCCTAGGTAAAGACTTAAAATCCGTTCAAGCTAGGTCGTCGCGATCGATCGCTTCGAGCGCCGGATTTCCATCTCTGTCTTTTAGCAAAACTTCAATACGCCTCTCAGCCTTATCCAATTTTTCCTGGCATTCGCGCGAGATTTTCACGCCGTGTTCAAACAGCTTCAGGCTTTCCTCAAGAGAAAGCTCTCCGTCTTCGAGCTGAGCAACGATCGATTCCAAATCCTGCAATTGTGTTTCAAAGTTAGATTTCTTTTTCGCCATTTTACTTAAATATATCCTGCGCTTTTTCGATTAATTCGCCAAGGTTTTTGATTCCGATCCTTCTGCCCAGCTCCGTTACCTTATCCTTTCCGCGGTTTTTTGCCATCGCAATCATTTCCTGACCGATCTTTTCGGCGACCCGTCTCGCCAATTTTTCGTCCTTGATCGCGACCACCTGCCACTTATCGCCGTTCCGCTTCATCTTGATCTCGAACGGACGATCCGGAATTTTACTCTTTAAGGATGCCTTGTCATTTTCTTGATCGATGTCTAAGAAATTTCCCGCACCGATAGCCATTGCCCAAAAGGGAATCTTCTCATAGGCCGCAGTCTTTTCACGAATAAGATCTGGCAATTCGGCTTTCGCCCGTTGCTTTACGACCGGCAGTATTGGCGTGGCCAGTCGGGCAACTCTTTGAATCACATCAGGCGCCAGGCCCCGCCCGTAAAGTTCGACTGCTTTGTCAACAATTTGCGGAACGAAATCCTCGACGATCTCGTCCGTATCAACCAATTCATCGATCGCCTTTTGATCGTCCCGCCGCGCGGCGTCAACGATCAGCGCCAACGAATATTGAGGCGTGGTCTTCAGATGCCGCCAGTAAAAAAATCCGCCGACCGCTCCGGCTAGTATCGTCAGAACCACAAGCGCGGCTAAAATCTTCAGTATTTTCCCAAAAATGCTTTTCTTCTCCGGTATCTGCGAGTTATGAAATATCGGCTCACTACTTTCCAGATCTACGATTACTTTCGACATTATTCCTTATCCGTGTTTATGACCCTGGCATTGATATTACCTTTCGCAAGGCGAATTTTCACCTCATCATTTTGATTCACACTGGAAGAATCTCTTAGGATTTCTCCTTTCTTATTCTCTGTTACCGAAAACCCCCTATCTAAGACGGCCAGCGGAGACAATGCATCCAGGGAGGCCATACGCGTTTTTAGCATTTCGTCGCTCGAAGCGACAATTCGTTTGACGACCGAGATATTTCGCTGATCCAATACAGCGAGCCGGGTCCTCTTAGTGCCCAGATTCGAGGATAGCTTTATTGGTGAAATACGCTGTTTCAGACTCTCGAATTTCTTGACCCGCAGTCTGAGCCCTTCGAGTATTGATTCAGTCATTCTCTCTTTTGAGTCTCCGATTGCATATTGCCGATCCCGCAGAGTCTGTCTAAACTCAGTAAACGCAGTTGAAAGAGCTAAGCGCTGAAGATCGTTTTTAGCCTTCAATAGCTTGTATTCGACAAGCTGATATAAACTCTGCGTGCGCTGCCGTATTTCCGCTTCGATTCTGTCCTCGCTTTCTGCGACAAGTTCAGCCGCAGCCGAGGGAGTTGGCGCCCGCAGATCAGCAA
>JABDJV010000296.1 GCA_013003295.1 Pyrinomonadaceae bacterium
CCCCCGGCTGAAGCCGTACCCCTCCTTGTTTAAGGAGGGGAGTCTTTCAAACCGCTCCAGTCGCTTCGCGCGATAAGGACAGCCGCGACTGGCTAAGCGTTTCAATTGCAAAACTATGGTTTAGTCAAAAGGTTGAGCTTGTACTTGTGTTTTTGTTGGTCCAGAAACAGGAGCCCGTTAAACGGCTCATCCAGTTTTGTATACCAATGACCAGGTGATGCATTGCCGATAAAGATCTTCTTTTTTCGGCTTTCATCATAAATATTCATTCCGATCGCTCCGCCGTCGACCACACCGAGGGAGATTCCTTCGAATCCCTTTCTGGTGTCCAACCCCAGAATGACGCGCTTCTTTCCTCTGACGTTCAAGAGGCCGAATCCACCGCGCTCAAACCCTTTTTCATCGTTTATCGCTATTCCATTTGACGTACCGATTCGTTTTCCGACGTTCAGATCAGGAACATCTCCCAGGACGACGCGATCAAATCCGTTTTCGTCCAGAACCACAATTCCATTGGCATTGTGATTGTATTTTTCATAAGACTTCATGAAGCGCTCTGGTTTTGGAAACCTCCCGGCCCATTCTTCTTTGACTCTTTTTAGATCGGTCCTTACGCGGTTTGCAGCGGGCGGAATGGGTGCACCGATCAAAATTCTTTCGCGCCCTTGGTCATCTACAATTATCAAGCCGCGGGTTTTGAGAACTTTATCGGCGTTACTCAAACCATCTTCGCTGGCTTTAGAGTTTACGTTCGTAAAGATCGCAAATTGAGCCATCATGAGAAATCCAAATAGAAGATAGGTAACTCGTAATTTCCATTTAAGTGAATAAATTTGTTTTCCCAAAGAATCTTGTGTTTTCATGGTCAAATAATTCTCTCCTGTTCAATATTTTGAATTAAATTCTCTTTCTAGCGTTTAAACACCAAATGTTGGGAATTTATGACAAAAAACTTTAGTTCCGATATTTCTGAGCAAGAATGGCTAATAAGAAAGCGCCGGCGTCTTTCTAAGATACGTATCGTCTTTCAGTTGCTTTAGAATAAATTCCGCGACATCCGGGCAGGAGATCTTTAACGTCAGATCTTTGGCGTCCGGACCGAATCCGTGACGGTAGTTTCCGGTTCTTTCCCCATCCGTAAACGCCACCGGCCTTATGATCGTCCATTCGATATCGCTTTCTTTAACGATCGATTCCTGTCTGACATGGTCCGCGAACGCTGCTCTTAAAAGCAATCCAAACATAATATATTTCCAAAAGAAGTTTAGGTTTCGCGCGCTGTCTCCGACCCCGGCGGTCGACTGACAGATCAAACGGCGGGTACCGGTCTTCTCCATCGCTTTGACGATGTTCCGGGTTCCCGCAGCCCGCACTTTTCCTTTTCGGCCGTCTCCAAGTACGCATATCACCGCGTCCTGCGAACGAACAGCGTTTTCGACCGACTTGAGGTCAAAAACATCGCCTTCGACAATATGCAGGTTTTCATTTGAGTTGGTGATTCTTGAACTGTCTCTGACAAACGCGGTAACTGTATGTCCGAGTTCGAGCGCTTGTTCGATTAAATGTGATCCGATTCTTCCGGTTGCTCCAAATATAACTAAATTCATTATTGCTCTCCTTATAAAATTTGTATTTACTTTACACTGTGTCAATTGACACTATGTAAAGTATGATATACTTGTCACTATGTCAAGTAAAAAATTACAAACCCGGGACCGGATCCTTGAGGAAACGAGAAAATTGATGATCTCTAATCGCGGAACCGGCGTGAAAATGGCGGATATCGCGAAAGCGGCGGGGATATCCCGGCAGGCGATCTATTTACATTTTGAATCACGGACCGAGCTGCTCGTGGCGGCGGTTCACTACCAGGATGAGCTTTTAAAACTGGCAGACCGCGTGGCTAAATTTCGTCGGGCAAAAGACAGCGTTGCGCTGTTGGATTCGTTTATCGAATTTTGGGGCAATTACGTCCCTGAAATCTATGGAATCGCTAAAGCGCTAATGGTTTCAAGAAATACCGATGCAGCGGCCGAGGTCGCCTGGAAAGACCGGATGGATTCGGTCAGAGACGGCTGCAAAGAGGTTGTCGATGCGCTCAATAAGGAAAGGTGTTTGGGTATCGGTTGGACAAAAAGAAGGGCAACAGAAATGCTCGCGACGATCGTTTCGATCGAGAGTTGGGAAAGGCTTACGATCGAGCGGGGGTGGAGCACCAGAGAATATATTAAATATACAAAGCGGGTTGCCAATCTTGCATTTGTAGAAGCCGATATGGATTAAGATGTGTTAATTGTTAAAGCGCGTCTTTTTAGGGAAAAATATGAAGCTGCCGGCAAAGAGCTAAAAATACAATCGAAAACGCCTCACCTCATGTCCGTAAAGCGGACCAAGTGTTAATAGCCCACCCATTTATGGGTGGCTTTGGTATTTCAATATTTAGACCCGTTCGGGACGGCTGAAAAGATCAACCTGGGTCTCTGTCATCCGCTACGCGGACTCAAAAATCTTTTTTTGACGTTACCCCCCGGGTTTCGAAGACTCCACCCGGGGCTAAATTCTGCCATCTGCTACGCAGACTCGCACATAGCGGATATTGTTTCCGTTGTAAATTAATCGTGCAGTAAAGAAGGGCGGAAAAGATACCGGCGAACCGTTGGATCCGAGCGAATAACAACATTGGCAGATATGAACATGGGAGGGTGTGGGCTTGGTATTTTAGTAATTAGTTCCGTTCCGGACGGCTGAAAATATCAACCTGGGCCTCTGTCATCCGCTACGCGGACTCAAAAATCCTTTTTTTGACGTTACCCCCCGGGTTCCGAAGACTCCACCCGGGGGCTAAATTCTGCCATCCGCTACGCGGACTCGGACATAGTGGATATTGTTTCCGTTGTAAATTAACCGTGCGGGAAAAGAAGGGCGGAAAAGATACCGGCGAACCCTTGGGTCCGAGCGAATAACAACATTGGCAGATATGAACATGGGAGGGTATGGTCAGTAGCCCATCCATTTATGGGTGGGTTTGGTATTTCAGTATTTAGTCCGTTCGGGACGGCTGAAAAGATCAACCTAGGTCTCTGTCATCCGTTACGCGGACTCAAAAAGCTTTTTTTTTGACGTTAC
This sequence comes from Pyrinomonadaceae bacterium, assembly GCA_013003295.1. GTDB lineage: Bacteria > Acidobacteriota > Blastocatellia > Pyrinomonadales > Pyrinomonadaceae > Aridibacter. The sequence goes on from JABDJV010000296.1 coordinate 3,127, forward strand.
CCCCCGGGTTTCGAAGACTCCACCCGGGGCTAAATTCTACTATCTGCTACGCAGACTCGGGTGGAGCGAAGCTGTGAATACATCCGTTTTACGAAAATGATCGCCAGGCGTGCGTTTGTCAACGGGCAACAATCGGTTTGGGTTCGCTTTTTGATCACCACCGTTAGACTGAAAAAATTGACATTTTCGGGCAGAAGATCGATAGTTTCAGTACAGCAAAATATAATTGGAGGAATGCCGTTAAATGACCCCGACCAAAACGGAACATGAAGCACAAGTATCGATGGAAACCGCTGCGATTCCCCTGCCTGATGAACCTCCATTTCATATCCTTCTTCTGGGCGATTACAGCGGACGGGAAAACCTATCGAATTTTACAAATGCGGCGCTTCCCGAGGCCCGGCCGATCGAGATCGACCGGGACAATTTTGAACATGTGCTGGCGAGACTCAACACCAGTCTAAGGCTTGAGTTTGAGGGAGCGGATAACGGTGTTTTGCTTTTGCAGTTTAGAGAGCTCGACGATTTTCATCCCGATCAGATATTTAAGCAGATCTCATTATTTTCCGATCTGCGCGATCTGCGTAAGCGTTTGCTGAATCCGGACACCTACGAATCAGCGGCGCGAGAGGTGCGGATCTGGTTTGAAGAAACGAATGACGAACCGTTTGAGGAATCTAAGGGACAAGAACCTTCTGACGAATCGTCAGGTGAATCCTCCGGGAATCTGCTTGACGATATCTTGGGTGATACTAAGCGCGACGCTGAAGAATATCCTACCCGCTCAACCGAATCCCCCGAGCTCAATGAGTTTATCAGAGATATAATCAGGCCCCATTTGATTCAGACCGATGAAGCTGAGCAAGCGAAACTACTTGCCGCGATCGATCAATCGACCGGCGAATTGATGAAACGAATTCTTCATCATCCGCATTTCCAGGCGCTTGAATCTGCCTGGCGGGGTCTTTATTTTTTGGTCAGAAGGGCCGAAACGTCTAATGATCTAAAGCTCTTTCTTCTCGATATCACGAAGGACGAAATCACCGATAACCTTAAGTCGGTCAATGATTTAAGTGATTCAAACATTTACCGGATAGTGGTCAAGAATACGGTGCGGACACCGGACGCAGATCCCTGGTCGGTGGTCTGCGGTAACTACACCTTCGAACTAAACGTTGAAGATACGGCAACAGTTATTCGCCTCTTAAAGATCGCGAGTATTGCCAACGCTCCCTTTATTTCGGGCGCCAAGCCGCAAATGCTCGGAATCGAATCCCTCGCTGATACACCGAGCCCGGCTGATTGGAATTACAAGAATGAAACCGACGAAGGAAAACTCTGGACAATGCTCAGGACCGTTTCCGAGGCCCCGCATCTGGGACTAATGACTCCGAGGTTTTTAGCAAGGCTTCCCTATGGCAAAGAAACAGAACCCCTGGAGGCCTTTGATTTTGAGGAGTTTTCCGACGCGCCCGAACATGAAAAATACCTCTGGGCAAATGCGTCATTTGCATGCGCACTCCTGCTCGCGCAAAGCTACACAGCTTCCGGATGGGATATGAGTCAAAAACTCTTTCACGAGCTGGATGGGCTTCCCGTGCATCTCTACAAGGATGAAACAGAGACCATTACCAAGCCGTGCGCGGAGGCTCAGCTCACAGAAAATGCCTGTGAAATACTTTTGGATCAGGGCCTGATGCCCTTGATCTCTTTCCGCGACACTGACCGTATTCGTATCGCACGCTTTCAATCGATCGCTTTTCCCTCAAAACCGCTTAAGGGTCGGTGGAGCTGAATCTCCCATAAACGTTGCTGATAATAAGGTTACGCGTTTCTTACCAAATTTCAGGTTGGCAAACGCACCTGATTGAAATAAAATATAAAGTTTGGTTTTTAAGAATTTGGGAAAATCTCTCAATAGGTAAATACCGGGTTAAGTATGTTTTTTGACGAGCAATTTGAAGTGATAGTTATTGGAGCCGGACACGCGGGTTGTGAAGCTGCGTCTGCCTCCGCTCGTCTTGGTGTGGAAACCGCGCTGGTTACGATTAATCTTGACCTGATCGGGCAGATGTCTTGCAACCCGGCGATCGGCGGGATCGCAAAGGGTCATCTTGTACGCGAGATAGACGCGCTTGGCGGAATAATGGGGCGTGTGATCGATCGAACCGGAATTCAATTTCGCTTGTTGAATCGTTCGAGAGGGCCCGCGGTTCAATCACCCAGGTCACAGGCAGACCGCGCGTTGTATCGAACAGAGATGCGCCGGGTGCTTGAAGCTACTCCGAATTTGCATTTCAGGCAAGGCATTGTCTCCGAACTGATCGTTGATAAAGGAAAGATCATCGGCGTAGAGCTCCAGGATACACGGAGGTTTGGAGCGAATTCGGTGATCGTTGCGACCGGAACCTTTCTTAACGGAAAGATTCACACGGGAAGAAAGAACTATTCTGCCGGACGCGCAGGCGAACCGGCATCGATCGACCTGGCGGAAAATTTAAAAACACACGGTTTTCCGGTTGGCCGTCTAAAAACCGGAACACCCCCGCGGCTCGACGGCCGTACGATCGATTGGAGTGCGTTTGCCGAGCAGCTTGCTGACGAAGATCCGGTAGCATTCTCATTTGCGACCGAGAAGATCGAACAGCCGCAGATCAAATGCCATATCGGCTACACCAACGAAAGACTGCACAGCAAGATCCAGGAGAACATTAAACAATCGCCGCTTTATTCAGGCGCGATCAAAGGGATCGGGCCGCGATATTGCCCTTCGATCGAGGACAAGGTTGTAAAATTTGCCGAAAAGAACAAGCATCAACTGTTTCTTGAACCCGAGGGGCACGACACGAACGAGGTCTATTTGAATGGATTCTCTACTTCCCTGCCGGCCGAACTGCAGCAAGACTTGCTTCGTATGATCGAAGGATTTGATGAAGTTCGAATAATCCGCCCCGGATACGCGATCGAATATGACTATGTTGATCCGAGGGAACTGAAACCGACCATGGAAACATCGAGAGTGAGCGGATTGTTCTTTGCCGGACAAATAAACGGAACAACCGGTTATGAAGAAGCCGCCTGTCAGGGACTGATGGCCGGAATCAATGCAGCGTTTCACGTGAAACATCGTGAGCCCGTAGTTTTACAAAGAAACGAGGCATATATAGGCGTTTTGGCTGATGACCTCATTCGCCACGGCGTTGATGAGCCATACCGAATATTTACATCACGTGCCGAGGCACGGCTCGTTTTGCGTCATGACAACGCGGATCAGAGGCTGTCTCCGAAAGGAAAGGACATCGGCTTGTTAGCGGATTCGGATTGGGAGAGGTTTAACCAGAGGCGTGATAATATTGCGACCTTGCGAAACACCCTGGATAAGACTCGCTTCAAGCGAACCGACGTAGAATATTCGACGATCTCTCAGATCCTGGAATGTGATCTAGGGGATTCGATCACACTATCGGAGCTTTCGAGACGCCAGGGTTCGACGCCCGAGCTAATCTATAGGCTGTTGCCTAAGTATGTTCAGGCCCAAATTGCCCAGAAAGATTTGCATACGGCTTTGGCCGATTCGCTTTATTCCGGCTATATCAAGAATCAAGAGGTTGCCACGGAAAGAGTCAATCGCCATGATAATTTGAAAGTTCCGAATAATCTCAAGTACCAGGAGATCGGCGGTTTATCGAATGAGATGGTCGAAAGGCTCGAGCGTGCCAGACCACAGACCTTTGGCCAAATAAGAAAGATCAATGGTATAACGCCGGTTGCACTCTCGACGGTTCTGGTCCATCTGAATTCTCCAAGAAGCTGATCAAACCCTCAAAACTGTTTCACGTGCCACAATTTTCGACTTTTTAGGTAGAAAGTGGCCTTTTTTTGTGTTAATTTAACAAAATATCGTTAAAAGACTCACATTTTCGAAAAAAATGGGCAAAATCATCGCAATTGCAAACCAAAAAGGGGGCGTTGGAAAAACCACGACCGCTATCAATCTCGCCGCCGGGCTGGCAATCCAGGAAAAGACGGTCCTGCTTGTTGATGCGGATCCGCAAGGCAACGCGAGCTCCGGATCGGGGATCGACCGTACAAACTCTACAAAAACACTCTATGACGCGATCGCCAGAAATGAGCCGCTTGAAAACATAATTTTGCGAACGGAACTGCCCCTTCTATGGGTGCTTCCGTCGGATAAGAATTTGGCAGGCGCCGAGATCGAACTCGTTGGTGAAGAGCGCCGCGAGTTTCGTCTGAAAGAGGTCCTCGAAGTGGCGAAGGGGCACTTTGACTACATAATCATCGATTGTCCGCCCTCGTTGGGGTTGTTGACCATCAACGGATTAACTGCTGCCGATTCATTGCTTATTCCGATTCAATGCGAGTACTATGCGCTTGAAGGCGTAACTGAACTATTTAATACGCTTACGTTGCTCAAAAAGGCATTGAATCCCGCGCTGGAGATCGAGGGTTTGCTGCTGACGATGTACGACGAACGAACGAATCTGTCCGGAGCGGTCGCCAAAGATCTAAGAGATCATTACGGCTCAAAGGTGCTTAAAACGGTGATCCCCAGGAATGTGCGTTTGGCGGAAGCGCCTAGCTTTGGAAAGCCGATCGTCCTTTACGACATACGTTCAAGGGGAGCGGACAGCTACTTAGAATTATCAAAGGAGATACTAAATCATGAGCAGACCAGCATTAGGGCGGGGGCTTAGCGCGTTATTGGGTGAAGAAGGCAAATCCATGCCTGAGGCACCGCCGTTAGACCGAAACTATCTCGAATTGGATATAGATTTGATCAAACCCAATTCACAGCAGCCACGAACGAATTTTCCGGAAGCGGAGCTGGAAGGTCTTGCTCGTTCGATCAAAGCAAATGGAATCGTCCAACCTATTATTGTTCGCAAAAAAGGCGAGAATTATCAGATAATCGCCGGTGAAAGACGTTGGCGGGCAGCGCAGAGGGCGAATCTTGACAAAATCCCTTCTGTGATTCGTGATGTTTCCGATGACAAGCTTCTGGAACTGGCACTTATAGAAAATATTCAGCGTCAGGAGCTCAATGCGATCGAAGAAGCAAAAGCCTACAAAAAACTGATCGAAACTGTCGGACTTACCCAGGAAACCGTTGCAAATCAGGTCGGAAAGAGCCGGACGTTCATTACTAACTATCTGCGTCTATTGAAGTTACCGCCTGCGATTCTAAAATACGTCGAAGAAGAATCTCTCTCGGTTGGTCATGCCCGGGCACTATTGATGCTCGACAATAAAAAGTCACAGAAAGAGCTTGCCCAAACGATCATAAGTATGCGTCTTTCTGTACGCGAAACAGAAAAGGCGGTAAAACGTTTGGCAAAAGGCGAAACCAGGGAAGCCGAAAAGAAACCGAAGAAGATCAAGAAAGACGCTAATGTAAAAAGCGCCGAGAAAAAACTCCGGCGTTACTACGCAACACAGGTTAAGATCTTGCCTGATTCCAATGGAGCGAGCGGAAAAATAGAGTTTGAATATTATGGTGAAGCGGACCTCGACAGGGTCTATAAACTGTTGATGAGAAAGTAGTTACAAGGGTTGATAAGTATGGCAAAACGTTTAACGGAGATGGTTTCGTGCGCGGGTTGAGTGGCGAAACTCGCGCCTAGCGATCTTGCTCAAGTTTTGAGCAAACTTCCGAAACAAGAAAACGAAAACATCATTGTCGGATATGAACATTCTGACGATGCGGGTGTTTTCCGTCTAAACGAGGATGTCGCTTTGGTCCAAACCTTAGACTTTTTCACGCCTATCGCGGATGAGCCAGAGCTGTACGGCCGTATTGCCGCTATAAATTCCCTGAATGATGTTTACGCTATGGGCGGAAAACCTCTGACTGCGCTGTCAATCGTCTGCTATCCGCAGAAAGGCGACTGGGACGTACTAGGAGAAATTCTCCATGGCGGACATCAGGCGATGAGCGAGGAGGGAGTCGCTATTCTTGGTGGCCATTCAGTTGACGATCAGGAGATGAAATTCGGCTATTCGGTAACCGGAACTGTTGACCCTAAACAAGTTATATCGAATATGGGGGCAAAATCCGGCGATGTTTTGGTGCTTACGAAGCCGATCGGAACGGGAGTGATCAGCACCGCGATCAAATTTGAAAAGGCAAGCGAGGAATCAAAAGAAGCTGCGCTTGCGGCGATGACCACTTCGGCGAAAACGGCATCGGAAATTATGCAGCGAGTCGGTGCAAACAGCTGCACCGATGTAACCGGGTTTGGTTTGATGGGCCACGCATTTGAGATGGCAAAAGCAAGTAAGGTGACTCTTCAGATCTCATCCGATAAAGTTCCGCTATTGCCTGACGTGCTCGAATTGATCGGGCAAAAGATGCTGACCAGGGGAGATAGAAATAACCGGGAGTATGTCGGAGACACCGTGTTTATTGACCCAAACGTATCTGCGGCGACGCAGTCCGCCCTGTTTGATCCGCAGACTGCCGGCGGGTTGTTGATCAGCCTTGGGGCGGAAGAGGCGGAAATCTTAACCGGTGAAATCGAAAGTGCTAAAATAATAGGTGAAGTGATCGAATACAGGGATCAATTGATCGAGGTCAGCTAAACGAAATCCTCAGTTGTTGATTTCGCAAGCGGTTGCGCAATCGAATTGCGCAAAAATACTTGTTGGCGAGGATGTAAACTTTGTATTTATTTATCTTAGAGACAATTGGAACGCAAGAATTGATACTGGTCGGGATGGTTGCTCTAATTATCTTTGGTCCGCGGAAATTGCCGATGATGGCGAAGAAGGCTGGTAAGTTCATTCGCGAGATGCGAAGTGTTTCCAACGACTTCCGGTCAACATGGGAACGCGAAGTATCGTTTGAGGAGGGGGATGAAACAGATGGAATCAAACCGCTTGAATCCAATAACCCGATCCCGCCTGACGAAACCATCAAGAACGAACCGGAAAAGTTGGATTCAGATACCGATTCTGACAAAAAGATCTTACCCGAAGTAAGAGAGGTAAGCGAAGAAGAGTATAAACGGCTTACAGAAAGTAAGAACACTGCTCCTGATGTTTCTGTTGATGACAAACAAAACTGGCTATAGTTCCTATTAGCAACAGGTTACGATCACACTTAGCTCGACGACAATGAGTGAAGAAGGAAATATACTAGAAGACCGACTCGGCGGGCAAATGTCGTTTTTGGCTCACCTGGATGAGTTTCGCAAGCGCTTGGTGAGGTGTATCCTGGTCGTTGGGGTGGCTTTTGTCTTCTGTTGGTTTGTGAAGGATTATATCTACGGCTTTTTGGAAGTTCCGGTGTTGAGAGCATTAACGGAAGCAAAAAGCCGGGCTGTACCGTTTGAAGGATTGACCGGCAAGGAATTAGAAAAGGACTTTAGTCAACTTAAGGCCGGCAATCAAGGACGCTATGTCTTTGACCGCACAACGATATTAGGAACAAGTTCAATCCCGCCCGGCACCTCTGTCTCGTCGGTAGTTGCAAAGGATTCACAGGGAAATCTGGGGCTCTTTACCGATGAAAATATATATCTGGCAAACTCGATCGTTCCCAAAGGAGTGAAACTGCCGGTCAATCTCAGCGAGCTAAGCGCAAACGAATCCAATTCGGGCGAAAAACTCATCTTTACAACTCCGATGGAGCCCTTTCAGCTGTATTTGCTGGTCTCGCTTTATGCCGCGATCGCTCTTTCGGTTCCTTTTATCCTTTACCAGGTTTGGGGCTTTATTTCACCGGCTCTTTATCCTCATGAAAAAAAATACGTAACGCCATTTGTTTTGCTGTCTTCAGTTTCCTTCCTATTGGGAGCGGCGTTTGCATACTATATTCTTTTTCCGCCGGCAGTCGGGTATCTGCTTGCGCTCGGTTCGGATTTCACACCTTTTCTGAAAGCAACCGATTATTTTGATTTTATTACGCTGATCATGTTGGCAATGGGGGTAATCTTCCAAATGCCGGCGGTAGCATATGTTTTGTCACGGATCGGTTTGATCAATGCCGGGCTTTTGATCCGTAGCTGGAAGATCGCACTGATAGTAATATTGATAGTCGCCGCATTCGTTTCACCAACGGGCGATGTCCTCAACCTTATGTTGTTTGCAACGCCGATGATGGCACTATATCTTGTGTCGATTTTTGTGGCGTGGTTTTTTGGAAAAAAACGAACGCCGGAAAGTGCGGAAGACAGCTTTTAATTAAACTATTTATTATATTAAACTCTATTTGCAAGACGGATTTTAATGCCTCGAAAAGGCAACCATATCAAGGCGCAAAAGCATCTTGAACATTTATAGGATTCTGTTTAATATTGTCGATTCGGATTCATTCAATTAGTGCTATTCGGTATATAGGAGTTTTGACGATCAAGTTTTAGGAGTGAGTTAGTTATGCGTAGAAGTAATACGATCAAGTATTTGTTGGTATCGGGAATCATATTTGTCCTGGGCAGCTCGTTTGGAATTGCACAGGATCCGAATGATCCTTCGACGAAAGCTCGAAAGACCAAAGTCGAGGTTGCCGAAATATACCAGAGATGGCTGAGCAAAGATGTCCGCTACATCATCACTAAGGAAGAGAAGAAAGCCTTTAAGGCTCTGAAAACTGATGACGAGCGCGAAAACTTCATCGAAAACTTCTGGCGCCGTCGAGACCCAAATCCGGATACGGAGGAAAACGAATACCGTGACGAATACTATGAACGCATCGCTTACGCCAACGAGCACTTTACCTCCGGCAAGCCCGGTTGGATGACCGACCGCGGACGAATATACATTGCCTGGGGAAAACCGGATGGAGTTGAGTCGCACCCAATGGGCGGTTCATACAACCGGCCCTCTTACGAAGGCGGCGGCACCACAACGACCTATCCATTTGAGATCTGGTTTTACAGATATTTGGAAGGAGTCGGAAGCGGAATTGAGATTGAGTTCGTTGATCCTACCGGCAGCGGTGAATATCGAATTGCGCAGAACGCCAATGAAAAAGACGCGCTTCAATTTGTTCCGGGTGCCGGTCTTACGACGGCTGAGTCTCTGGGACTTTCGACCAAAGGTGACCGGATCTCGGGTGTTAATCGAAATAATACTTACATGCGCGAGCAGGACACCCCGTTTCGGCGTTTAGAAACCCAGGTCGCCTTATCAAGGCCGCCAAAGGTTAAATTCAGCGATCTTGAAGGATCCTTAAGTGATTCCGGTGTTATTGAGAGAGAGAACCCGGTTGATTTCGATCTTCGCGTCGATTTCTTCCGTCAATCCGAGAACAGGGTTTTGACAACCTTTACGCTGCAGACAGAAAACAAAGAGCTTGTATTTAAAGACGTCGGTGGAATTCCCACGGCCCAGATGAATATTTTCGGACGTATAACGGCGGTCACAAACCGGCGGGCCGGAATATTTGAAGACTCGGTCACAACCACTTCAACTGCTGAAAATTTGGCAGCGAGCAAAAATGCTAAATCGGTTTATCAAACTGCATATCCTCTCGATCCGGGCGGCACTTATAAAGTAGAGGTTGCGGTTCGCGACGTTGTCTCGGGTAAGAAAGGAGTTCAGCAGCTTGGATTTACCGTTCCAAAATTTGACGATAAGAAGCTTTGGACATCGACATTGATCCTGGCATCGAGACTTCGTCAAACAACGGACCAGGATATCGGCGGTAGATTTGTGATCGGAAACGCGAAGGTGATCCCAAACCTTTCGGGTGTTTATAAACGAGGTCGGCAAGTTGGTATTTACATGCAGGTCTATAACGCCAAGATCGATCAAACAACGCTAAAGCCGGCGGTTGACGTCGAATATATTCTGATGAGAAAGGGCCAGGTTGTTCTAAAGCAGAAGGAAGACTGGTCAGGACTAAGTGATTCGGGTTCGCGTTTAACACTTGCACGCCTTCTCCCGACAGCGGGAATGGCTACCGGCGAATATGAGTTGATGGTCAAGATCACCGATAACGTCGGGTCTGAAAGAAGAACGCTTCAGCCGAAAGAGAAATTTACGATCGTAGAATAAGCGATTTTTGTTAACCAGATATTAACCGATGTTTTCTGATTTGAGAGCATCGGTTTTTTATGTGCGATGGAAATTCAAACGGAAAGGCTCTTGCTTAAAAAATATGGGGTTCACGACAAAACCCGGTTTCTTGCACTTTTTACTGACGAGAAGGTTATGAAGCGGGTCGACGAAGGCGTTCTTTCAAAAATTGCCGCCGAAAAACTATTTAATCGGATCCTTAATGACGATTTCAAGCGGATTCGCAAAATATGGGCGGTTGCGACGAAAGCAGATGAAAGTTTTACCGGGCATGTGTTTATAGGCCAGCGGCCATCTTCCGAAAACGACTGGGAAATCGGATTCATCCTTGCAGAAAACCCCTGGGGAAATGGATTTGCGACCGAGATAGCCAGAGCTTTGATCGGGTTCGGTCTCGATTCGATGAATTTAAAGGAAATCTACGCAACTGTCGACGATGATCACGTCAGATCGATCAATGTTCTGAAAAAAGCAGGGATGAAGTTTATCCGTTATGAGTTTGATAAACAGGGCAAATATTCTGTCTACGGTTTGCGAAAAACAGGTTAGTTCTTCTTTGAAAATCTGTCATACCAGATCTGAAAAACGAGCAAATTCCAAAGTTGTTTGTAGTTGTTGCGAATTCCCTGCTCGTGTTCGGTGATAAGTTTACGAACGAATGAAGGATCAAAGAAACCCTGTGCAGAAATTCGCTCATTAGCAAGCAGATCGTTCATCAAAGGATTCAAAGAGCCTTTCAGCCATTGTGCGATCGGGATCCCAAAGCCCTTTTTTTGCCTTTTGATTATATTTTCGGGCAACATGTCTTTTACTGCTTCTTTCAAGATAAACTTGGTCTTATTTCCTTTCAATTTATACTCGGCAGGTAGCGAGGCGGCATACTCGGCAACAGTATGATCCAAAAACGGTGCCCTTACCTCAAGCGAAACGGCCATACTCGCGCGATCGACTTTTGTTAAAATATCCTCAGCCAGATAGAAATTCATATCCAGGTATTGCATTTGCTCGATCTCATTTTCGGCATCGCAGTTTTCGAGCAATTTCCGCGCAGTTTGATAAACCTCAAAGCCTTTATTCGTATTCAGGACCCGTCCGTTCAGGATCAGTTCGCGCTGATCGGGAGAAAACGAACCAAACCAGGAATGATGGCGAGCGACCCGATCGTATTTGGCTGAAGAGACAAATCGCTTGGCCTTGTAATCAAACGAGATATTATCCGTACTTGATGGAAGCCGGTTTACGATCGGTTGGATCAAACGAGAACGCACCACCTTCGGGATTGCATCGTAGACACCCGATAATTTGTGAGCAAAATACATTGGATAACCGGCAAATATCTCGTCACCGCCGTCTCCGCCCAGGGCTACCGTTACGTGCTCACGAACAAACCGGGAAAGCAAAAAGGTCGGCAAAAGTGACCCGTCCGCCAGCGGCTCATCGAGCCATTCACCGATTTCGGCGATCAGGTCCTTTGCTGTTTCAACGCTCAGGCGATCTTCGAAATGATCCGTTCCCAGATGCCGGGCAACTTCTCTTGCATGATCCGATTCATCAAAACTCGCCTCCTCAAAACCAATCGAAAACGTTTTGATCTTTTTGGCCGAGTGGTGTTGTGCAAACGCCGCAATTGTTGAGGAATCAATTCCGCCCGAAAGCAAAACGCCAAGCGGAACATCTGAGACAAGACGAATTTTTACCGAATCAGATAGTTTTTGCTTTAGCGAATCAGTGGCTTCTGTGAGCGGAATCTTCTCCGGACCTTTATCAAAACTCAAATCCCAGTATCTACGCGTGCTGATCTCTCCGCTTTGCCAAAGTAGCGTATGAGCGGCTGGTAATTTGTTTATTCCTTTATAGATAGAGCGCGGAGCAGGTACAT
>JABDJV010000223.1 GCA_013003295.1 Pyrinomonadaceae bacterium
GAATGGCAGCGCGTATTCAGGCAATTTTCCGTTCTTCTTAGAATCAATAAACCGCAGACAGACCGCCCCTGTTTCTTTTGTTTCAAATGCTGTTTCGCGGCAGAGTTTTGCCAATTTCAATTCACCGGTCTTTTCGTAGATAACGCTCTGCATAAATGAGGCATCGGCAAAACCAGTATCCAGCGCGACAGCTTTCTCCAGAAAAAGAAGCGCTTTTTGAAATTCACCTAGTTCGAACTCCGTACACCCCAAAAGATAATGAAACTCGGCTGATTCGGTTTCACAGGATGCCTGTCGAAAAGCAATCAAGGCCTCTTGCCAGCTTCCTTCAAGCGCGGCAAGCATTCCCCAAACATAGTTGGCGCAAACGGACGTGGCCGGATTCCCAACCAATACACTCAAAAACTTTCTTGCCTTTTCCGTCTCCCTGGTTTCCGCATAGATCGTTCCTAATAGCACCAGAGTCTTAGTATTTTGCGGGGAGATCTTGTAAGCATTATCAAGCAAGCTTAGGGCCCTTTTTACTTCTCCCGAATGAAAAAGCCGTTCGCCGGTAAATAAATGTAGCGGCGCATTTTTGGGCGACAGAAGGATCGCCCGCTCAAGCATCTTAAATGCCTGTTTTTCTTCCCCATTATTTAACAATGCAATTCCCTCTTTAACCAAATGTGTAAATAGCTCGACGTTTGGCCGACCGTGGGCGGCGATCGTCTCGTCAAAGATCTTTCGCTCGCGGTTTTCGGTTTCTAGAGCCTTCTTTTTTCCAAGGTAAACATCCGAAAATTCGCGCGCAAACAGTTCGGACAGCTCCGGCTTGATTTCCTCCAGAGACTCATAAAATGTCCTCAGCATCAAGTGATCCTCTTCGGCTGATTTGGCTTGGCGCGAAATCAGTTCGTATCCCATCGCAAGTTGTTCGGCGAGCTGTGCGAGGCGAAACTCCAATACCGAAATACGCTCGAGCAAATGGTCTTCATAGTACGACGGTGTGATCTCTTCCTGGTGACGAAGTGATTTTGGAAAAGTAACGATCATCAAGGGTGTTCCACAATCGCTGCAATTGGACGCCTGCGGATCATTCGCAGCGCGGCATTTTTGACAAAACTGTGCAATATTGTTCATCCCTTAATTAGTCGTAGTCTAATGGATTTTTAAATGGTTCATCCGATTCCGTATCGGCTTTTTTCACGGCCTCTTGAAATTTTTCCTCCAGAATCCGCTTGCGGTCTTTTTGGGTTTGCTGCTCCTGTGCGAAGAGCTGCTCACGCAACTCCTTCTTTTTGTCCAAGTCACTCTTCAGATCTTCAAATGAGGATAACTTCTTTTCCCTTTCCTCGTATGAAATGATCGCACCTGATTTGGAGTCGACCGTTATACTCGCATGGCAGCATGGGCACTTTATGCTTATCTTTTCCATAGTAACGACAATTATAACCTAAGAGTCAGTCAATTATCCTACGATTTTCCTTACTTTTCACTCAAATTCTATCTAAGTTCGACCCCAAGGCTGAAGGCCTTGATAAATTGGCTACCCTTTTGAATACAGCGATTCAGGTAACAGAACCACCTTCGCTCAAATGATCCGCAAACTAGCAGCATTATCGGTTTGTTCACAGTCATAAAGCCGCCGATTATTCGAAAAATACCCTTAATCTGAATGTTGCGGCGAGTGATCGAACAAGGGACCTTCCCACACTTTGAATTTCCTAACCTAACGCCTCGCTTATAATTCGTGCAATTATAGCTTGATCGTTTTTATTGTTGACCGGCTGACCTGACGATAATTGACGGATACCGGTGTCGCTCATGCCAAGCCTCTTTAATTGCAGGCCCGCCTTACTTCCAGCAGTAATCGGTTGGACTTTTGGTCGTATATAACTATTGGATTTGCTATCCATTTCAGAAACCTTCCATTTACTCATTTTACTACTCCCATTTATCTTCTATTGAATTACATAACTCCTGCCGCAACCACCATGCACTCGACCGGATTCCCGAATTCTTGCCGGAGAATGTCGTGCTTTAGCAGTCTCGGTCTCTTAAAACCCGATACCCTTAATATCCTATCAATATACTCTGGTGTGTGCGAATAACGTCCGTTTGCCGCTAGCTTGTAGCCTCGTTCGACCCCCAATTTTGAGGCACCGGACGGATTCAGTGTTTCAACTGAAAACACTATGTGCCCTGACTCATTCAGACGGAGGGAAATGTTTTCGAGTACCTCATCAAGCGCCCCAAAATAAACGAAAACATCGGAGAGAACTACGAGATCATATTTCATTTCTGCTCGCCCGGTAAAATCGACTATACCGGAGCAAACTATGCTATCGTAGCAGCCCCTTTCCCGTGCCTGTTCCAGCATTTTTCGGGAAATATCGACTCCAACAAGGAATCGGGATTGCGGACGGAGCAATTCGCCGCACAAGCCGGTTCCGCATCCGGCATCGAGAATAACCTGATCTTGTAAATCGGATAGTTCCAGATCGTCAATTGCGTCAGCAATTTGACGCGGACCCGCGTTTCCGATTGATTTCAAATGCGCATCATAATTATTCGCAGTTAGATCAAATAGCTCCTGCAAATGATCTAGAGGCGCACGGTCAGGGGGATCCGCGTCGGTAACGGCCCGCTTTAGATAGGGCAAATGCAAACTATCCGGAAACCGTTTTTCAGCCCGTGAAAAATAGGATCTGGCAAGGTCCGGCCGGCCAAAAT
>JABDJV010000355.1 GCA_013003295.1 Pyrinomonadaceae bacterium
GTATGACATCGTAGGGTCAATTGGCGTGTTAATGATAGTTGGCGCTTACTTGCTGCTCCAGATTCAAAAAGTCTCGGCTTCAGGTCTTTTTTACTCACTTCTAAACGCGGTCGGTGCGAGCCTTATAATATTTTCGCTCTACTTCGATTTTAACTTCTCTGCATTTATCGTAGAATTCTTTTGGCTGTTTATCAGCATATTTGCAATCGTGAGATATTTCCTTGGAACAGACGTTAAATGAAAGCAAAGTCAAAACTTGTAAAGCCAAAGAAACCCTTGACTTGCACTTCAAAAACCTCCCTCTCTAACGAACAATTTATTGAGCTTTACCGCTATTTAAAACTTACGCGGATGTTCGATGAAAAAACGGTTAGGTTGAAGAAGCAAGCTAAATTGACCGGGGGAGTTTTTACGTCGCTTGGTCAAGAGGCAACTGCGGTAGGAACCGCCTACGCGCTCAAACCGCAGGATTTTTTTGCCCCATTGATACGCGATATTGGTGCTTGCTTCGTAAAGGGTATCGAACCACGAACTATATTTTTGCAGTATTTCGGCCGAAGGAGTGCACCTTCGCGCGCGACCGATGTTCAGTTTCACTTTGCGGATCTGGATAAAGGCTTTGTCGGTCCGATCTCGCACCTCGGTGACCTGATCCCGGTCATGACCGGGGTCTTGCTTGCGGCCCGGATGAAAAAAGAAGACCGTGTGGCCGTCGCTTATATCGGCGAAGGAGCGAGCTCGACGGGCGTGTTTCACGAGGGCGTAAATTTTGCAGCGGTGAAAAAACTGCCGCTGATCACCGTGATCGAAAATAACGGATATGCCTACTCGACTCCGACCGATGAACAATCCGCTGTGGAATCATTTGTCGATAAGGCGGTCGGTTATGGAATAAAGGGTATGCAGACGGATGGAAACGATATTGTCGCCTGCTACGAAACCATGAAAGAGGCGTCGGTATACGCCCGTGCAGGAAACGGCTCGGTTTTGATCGAAGCTTTGACCTATCGACGGAAGGGACACGCTGAGCACGACAATCAGGCATATGTTCCGGCGGGAGAAATCGATTGGTGGGCCAAAAATAACGATCCTGTGGTGCGTTATGAAAGATTTCTGACCAAGAACCGAATCCTATCGCGAAAGAATATGTTGGAAATTGAAAACGAGTTGAAAGACTTCCTTCAGGCGGAATCCGAGTGGGCAGAAAACCAGCCGCTGCCTGAAGCTGAGGATGCGGCGATGGAAGTATTTGATAATAATGTCGTTAAACCGGCGTTTAAGAAAAAGGTGCTGGAAAACTAGCAATGATCTCATAGACCTCGTCCTTCTAACACGACGGACAAACCATATTGATTTACTCGGATAAGAATGGCCTATTCAGTTTTACTAGTAATTACGGGATTAATACTTCTAACTTTTGGGGCCGAAGGGTTAGTACGTGCAGGAGCATCCCTGGCATTGAGATTTGGTGTCAGCCCGCTGGTGATCGGATTGACAATCCTGGCGTTTGGCACCGGGAGCCCGGAATTGGTCGTATCAACACAAGCTGCACTTTATGGAAATAGTGCGATCGCTCTTGGAAACATTATTGGGTCAAACATTAGCAATACCTGCCTGATTCTCGGCGCAGCTGCGGTGATCTATCCGATGGAGGCCAAAACCCAGGTAGTGCGGCGTGAGGTTCCGGTAATGGTTGTCGCAACCGGGCTCTTGTGGCTTTTGATCGCGGACGGCGAGCTAGGCCGTATTGACGGGGCGATCTTCGTTGCCGCGAGCTTTACCTACACCTTAATGGTTTATCTTATCGCCCGCAAAAATAAATCTGATGAGATTCACCAGACATTTTCCGAAGCTATCGACGAGCCATCCAGATCGAAAATGCTGGATCTTCTGACTCTTCTGGGCGGTTTGGCATTTCTGATAATTGGGGCGAAGATGCTTTTGGAAGGAGCGGTCGAAATTGCTAGAATTTATAACATTAGTGAAGTTGTAATTGGCTTGACCGTGATCGCGATCGGAACCAGTTTGCCGGAGTTGGCGACTTCTACGGTCGCCTCATTGAAAAAGAATTCCGATCTGGCGCTAGGAAATGCGATCGGCTCAAATATTTTAAACGTTACGTGTATTTTGGGCGTTGCCGCGCTCATTCAGCCGATTCCCACGAACGATGTCAGAAATATTGATATGTTCGTAGTGCTTGGTGTATCGATACTGTTGTGGGCAATGCTCGGAACACGCTTTCAGCTCGACCGAATTGAAGGCTTATTGCTGTTGTCGATTTATTTTATATATATTTATTCGTTAATTCCGATTTAAATGAAAAGAACAGTAAGACTTACCAAAACATTCCGAGAGTTTTTCCGAAACGAGAGATCAGCCGGTGCGATGCTGATGGTTTGCTCGGTGTATTCCCTGCTCATTGCCAATGGAGCTTTTGGCGAGACCTATTTGGAGTTTTGGAAATATAACGTCGGCGGGTTAACCATATCCTATTGGGTAAATGACGGCCTGATGGCGATATTTTTCCTCTTTATAGGCCTCGAACTTGAGCGCGAACTTTACAAAGGAGAATTGTCAAATCTGAGAAACGCGCTTCTGCCGATCTTTGCTGCGTTCGGCGGAATTATCCTCCCCGCCCTGATTCACTTTAATTTCAACAGCGGCCTCGAAACCCAATCCGGTTTTGGAATTCCGATGGCGACTGATATCGCTTTTGCGTTGAGCATATTGGCACTTGCCGGCAGCAGGGTTCCGGCTTCACTTAAGATCTTTTTGACGGCGGTTGCGGTGATCGACGACCTGTGCGCGATAGTTGTGATCGCTGTTTTCTACACGGCAAAACTTTCTGTCCTTTATTTCGCCCTCTCCCTAGGTGTTTTTCTCCTTTTAATTATCCTAAACCGTTTTGGGATCAAGTCTCTGATCCCATACTTGATCGGGGGCGTAATAATGTGGTTTTTTATGCTCCAATCGGGTGTTCATGCGACAATTGCCGGCGTTTTACTTGCGTTTACGATCCCGTTTACATCAAAACGTGATGATGTGAGATCACCGTCGTACCAACTCGAACACTTCCTTCACAAACCTGTTGCGTTCTTTATCATGCCGATTTTTGCGCTGGCAAATACCGGTATCATCATTGGCGGAAATTGGTTATCCGATCTTGCTAGCCCAAACAGCCTTGGGATCATTTGCGGGCTGCTGTTCGGTAAAGTTGTTGGCGTAACCCTATTTAGCTTTATTGCAGTTAAATTGAATATTTGCCGATTGCCGCTGAATTTGAAATGGGCCCACATTCTTGGGGCCGGATTTCTTGCGGGTATCGGATTTACGATGTCGATCTTTATAACCAACCTGGCATTTAAATCGAGCCCGGAACTGATAAATTCCTCAAAAATAGCTATACTGCTTTCGTCGCTTACCGCCGGAATTATCGGGTTTCTATGGTTGGTTACGTTGGATAAGATCAGGCCCGACAGCGAAATCCATACGTCATTTAGCTACGATGACGAAAAATAGCGCAGTATTTTCAAACAATGAAGCAGAATTACATTAGCGTTCCATTTAAAGCCGAAAGCGGAATTACGGAATATAACGGCGTCGCTAAGTTTTCTGCCGCCGGGATAATCTTTGAATTTGAAGGGAAGTATTTTGGCCTGATCGGTGAGGAAGTAAAGGAAGTTCGGGTCGCGCTTGAGGAGATCCTCGATATTCGTTTCCGTAAAGGCATTTTTAAGTTATTTACCCGAATCCACCTGCGTCTGAAAAGCTTTACAAAACTCAGCGAACTACCCAACGAAGGTGGAAAGATTAAGCTGAATATAAAGCGGCGTGATTTTGAACTCGCGCAAAAAGCGGTAGAAGATACGCTTCAATACCTGAGCGGTGTAGACAAAAGCGCTCTTGATACCGAAAACGAAACAAACGAACAATTGCCTCCGCCAAAAACTTCTGTAAATGAACTGTTTGACACGGAAAAACTACAAAAAGAAAATCCGCGCGAAACAAGTAAATTGAGCAAAGATTCCTGATCCGATTATGACAGCAAAACGTAAGGAAAATGGTTCAAATATGCTTGAGGCGATCCGTGAAGGAATTTTTGAATCGATGGCTCAGGACGAAAATGTTTTTGTGATCGGTGAAGACGTTGGGCGCTATGGAGGTGCCTTTAAAGTTACGGAAGGCCTGCTCGATGAATTCGGTGAAGACCGGGTGATCGACACCCCCATCTCGGAAGCTGCGATTGTAGGGGCGGCCTGCGGCGCGGCGCTAATGGGAATGAAACCGATCGCTGAATTTCAGTTTATCGATTTTATATCATGCGGGTTCGATATGCTTACAAACTATGCGGCGAAATCGCGTTACCGGGGATGCGGTGGAATCGGAGCGGTTTTCAGGGGCCCCTGCGGATCAGGTGTACGCGGCGGACCGTTTCACTCTCTTAATGCCGAATCCTTTTTTCTAAACACTGCGGGGCTAAAGATCGTCGAACCTTCCACCGCTTATGACGCCAAGGGATTGTTGAAAGCAGCGATAAATGATCCGGATCCGGTATTAATTTTTGAGCACAAAAAGTTGTATAGAATGCCGCGGCTGCGGGAAGAGTTACCGGACGAAGATTATACGGTTGAGATTGGAAAGGCCCGAATCGCGAGGGAAGGAACTGATCTGTCAATAATCACGTTCGGCGCTCAAACGTTAAACGCTCTAGACGCGGCAGTAAAACTCGCCGATGAAGAAGGTTTAAATATTGAAGTACTTGATCTGCGCTCGCTAGCACCGCTCGATAAGGATGCGATTCTTGCAACGGTTAAAAAAACGAATCGCGTTTTGGTACTCCACGAGGCAAGCCTGACCGGCGGTATCGGCGGCGAGATCTCGGCGATCATTGCGGAAGAGGCGTTTGAGTGGCTCGACGCCCCGGTGATACGTGTCGCTTCGATCGATGCTCCCGTTCCTTTTGCGCCGCAGATGGAAGATTATTATTTACCGAGTTTTGATGAAATAACCGACGCATGCCGAAAGCTGGCCGCGTACTAGAACAGGCGGAGGCCCAACCGCAAAGGAGTGCGCACGTGACCCTCTTATATTTGGACGCTTCTCAAAATCGTTTTATAATCCAGGTTCTATGAAAAAACTTGCTTTCCTTTTCGTCCTGATAATTGCCGCCTCCTGCAAAACATCCGAAGTCACGCCAACCGGCACCTCCACGCAGGCTCCGGGAAAACCCGTCGATGAAAAATCTTTTGTAAAACTGGGCGGCGAGGAGCAGTACGTCGAAATAAGCAGCGACTCGGACAAAAACCCCGTTCTGCTTTTTATCCACGGCGGGCCGGGCTGGCCGCAAACTCCTCAGATCAGGGCGTTTAACAGCGACATTTCAAAAGACTATACGCTCGTCGTTTGGGAACAACGCGGGGCGGGACAATCGTATGTTAAGAACCCGAACCCTGAAAATGTCACGTTGAAACAAATCGTTGCGGATGCAAAAGAGCTTACCGAACAACTCAAGAAGCGTTTTGGGCAGGAGAAGATCTATCTCGCCGGCTATTCCTGGGGAAGCGTTGTCGGGATGGAGCTTGCACAAAACTATCCGGAGGATTATCGCGCTTACATAAGTATCGCGCAGGTTATCAATAAGAATCGCGGTATGGAAGTTTCGCAGGAGTGGCTGAGAAAAAAGGCAGAAGAAAATAATGATAAAGAATCCCTCGCGATCCTTGAAAAGCTCAAAAACCCGACCAAAGATTTCTGCGACGGCAGAACAGCTTGCTTTATGAAGCAGTATGAGCTGATCACAAAATACGGCGGAGCAGTTTATGACAAAGAAATTGGAAAGAAGATTGAAGAAAAGACCGACAAATATGAAGACTACAAAGATTATCCCTGGATGAAAGCTTACGAATTCTCTGCTCCGAAACTTGAAGAAGACCTGTATGCGGTAGATATCAGAGATGTTAAGGAACTCAAAATCCCCGTCTACTTCTTTGTCGGAAGACACGATAACAACGTTCCCGCGATATTGGTTGATGAGTTTGCAAAAGGCCTGAAAGCTCCAAAAAAAGAAGTTATTTGGTTTGAAAAAGCCGGACACGCAATTATGGAGGAAGAACCGGAGAAGTTTAATAAGTTGATCGTCGAAAGAGTTCTAAATAGGTAATTCAGGAAATATTTACGAGTTCTTTCCAATCGTCACCTTCGGCGGTTTGCTTGATCATTCTATTTCGGTCAAGCAAAAACCTCCGCATATAGTTTTTCAAAAAGACCAGGTCAGCGATCGTTCCGACTACCCAAAATGGTGAAGTAAAGTCAAAAACGTCGCGCATCAGCGTGCCTCGGGCCACTTCTTCAAAGAAATGATCATGATCCAATCTTGCAAATGCACCCTTTTGCATTGAATCCCGAAAATGATTTGGCCGATCAAACACGACAATTTCTGATGTAAGCCGCTGGGTGAAACCCAAATGCCTTGCTTCCCAAGTAACGGTTTCACCTAATCCGATCAAGCCTTTTGTAACGCCTGCTACCGCCCTTTCGTTGGTTTTGGATGTTGACTGGGTATGTAGATCGATCGACCGCGCCAAATCAAAGACCCTGTCGATGGGCGCCTTTATTTTAGTTTCGAGTATGATCTTGGGCATTTCAGGATTCCGCCATCATTGTCGTTTTTCCAAGAAAGCGGTAAAATTTCAGTTTGAGCATTCTTATTATAGAACATCTATAAGAGTTTTTTTGGAGAGTTTATGAGCGTAGAGATTGTAATGCCTCAGATGGGTGAATCGATCACCGAGGGCACCGTTTCAAAATGGCTGAAGCAGATCGGGGACAAAGTCGAAAGAGACGAACCGTTGCTTGAGATCTCAACCGATAAGGTTGATGCGGAAGTACCTTCACCGGAAGCGGGAGTGCTACTCGAAATTCGTGCCGAAGAAGGTGAAACGGTTGAGGTCGATTCGATCGTCGCTGTTTTGGGAGCGGAGGGTGAAGTAGTGAGCAGTGAGCCCTCAGCAGAGAGCAGTCAGGAGGCTTCTCAGGCTGAAGCGGCAAACGAAGCGCCCGCTGAATCCGTTACAGAAGAAACTTCTGAACCCGAGAAACCAGTTGCTGAGACAGTACAAACTCCGTCAGCGAATGCTTCCAGCGAGGATGCGACCGAGATCGTAATGCCTCAGATGGGTGAATCGATCACTGAGGGAACGATCTCGAAATGGTTAAAAGCCGTCGGCGATAATATCGAACGCGATGAGCCGCTGCTCGAAATATCGACGGACAAGGTTGATGCGGAAGTGCCTTCGCCCGTGGCGGGGATGCTACTTGAGATCAAAGCGCAAGAAGGCGATACCGTGGAGGTTGATTCGGTCGTTGCTTTAGTTGGTGCTGAAGGAGCGAGCGCGCCTGCGCCGAAGGCAAGTCCGGAGTCCGGGGTCCAAGGTCCTGAGCCGGAGCCGCAAAACGAAGAACCTAAACCAGCACCAGCGACTCAAACATCTACAGCGGCAGCCTCAACAGCGTCGTCGAACGGAAATAGCAAACCGCTTGGCGATCAGACGGTTGAAGACTTACGAAGAAAGAGAAGCAGTCCGCTCGTTAGAAACATCGCCAAAGAACACAATGTCGATATTTCCCAAATTCCCGGTTCTGGATTGAGCGGCCGGGTGACTAAAAAAGACATTCTGTCGTTTATCGATTCCGGGGCCGCAGTAAAGCCTCAGGATCTGCTTGCACAAACGGGGTCGGATGTGCAAAGTCCGGAATCCAGGGTTGCTTCTCCGCAGCCGCAGGAAACTCAGCAGGCCCGTTCGGTTGAATATACAGCTCCGAAAGTCACATCTTCCGGAGAGGACCGGGTTGAGCCAATGTCCGTGATGCGCAAAAAGATCGCGGAGCACATGACCTTCTCAAAGCAAACATCCGCACACGTCACAAGTGTCTATGAATTCGATATGACGAACGTGGCAAAATTCCGAAACGTGAATAAAGCCGAGTTTCAAAAAAGATTTGGAACGAAGCTTACATATATGCCGTTTATCTTCCAGGCCGTTACGGCAGCACTGCGAAAATTCCCTGTCGTTAACTCGCAGGTTTCAGGGGACCAGATCATCTATAAAGGAGATGTGAATCTGGGGATGGCTGTCGCGCTCGACTGGGGCTTGATCGTTCCGGTTATAAAGCAGGCGGATTCCCTTTCCCTGTCAGGGCTCGCGCAGACGGCAAATGACCTTGCCGACCGGGCAAGGGCGAAAAAACTGATGCCGGACGAGGTTTCGGGCGGAACCTTTACGATCACAAATCCGGGTGTTTTCGGCGGGTTATACGGAACACCTATAATAAATCAGCCGCAAGTTGCGATCCTTTGCGTCGGAAAGATCGAAAAACGACCCAAAGTGCTCACGACACCAGGCGGCGATGACGTAATTGCGATCAGGCAAATGGCCTATTTCGCATTAACCTACGACCACAGGGTAGTTGACGGGGCCGATGCAGAACAATTTCTGTCCTTTATGAAAGACTATCTGGAAAATACGGACTTCTCCCTCTAAAGCGCGTAATTCTAGCGCACATTTTGTATTTCTGCTGGAAATAGCGGCTATTGAACATTTTTAAACTTGGCTGTTAAGAAAAAAGTTTCAAATTTTAGGAACCTTTTTCTGCAATTGACGATAATCTATATTGAAGAAATAAAACTGGTAGATAGACCTCCATCCCATATATTTAGGGCTTTTCGAACGGTTTTTTAAGATTTCGTGGCAACCTGTAAGGGGATTTCGAGCGTCATAGCAGAGGTTTCTACGCGGTCAAAGATTTACATATCCATTGTTAGAAAATAAAAAGGAGATTTAATTATGCTTCGCAAGTATAAAAAGTTACAACTATTCGTGTCTTTGGTGGCACTGTCGCTTGTTGCGGGAACAGCGACGATTTTCGCTCAAGACTCCCAGATCCGTTCGTTAATTGCTGGTCAGAAATACAAGATCAATGGTGTTATCGTTGCAAAAGATGCTGATGGCTTCTTGATTCGCGATGTTACCGGCGTCAATACAAAAGTTATCGTAACGCCGACGACAAGTATCAAATCAAATAGCTTCTGGGGCGGAGGAACCCGCTATCCGGTAAACAGTTTGGTACGAGGCTTGAATCTGAAGGCAGAAGGCAGAGGAGACAGCACTGGTGCCTTGGCTGCAACGAAAATAAGATTTGATAAGAGCGATCTTGAAGTAGCACAATCGATCGATAGCCGTGTTACGCCGGCGGAAGAACGCTTAACCAAGACTGAGCAAAATGCTGAGAGAATTTCGGGCCAGATCGATGAATTGATGGCTATTTCGAACGCAGCGAGAGGCGGAGCAAAAGCTGCACAGCAAACTGCGGATGCCGCTGTCGAAGGTGTCAATGCCACGAATCAAAGGATCTCTTCCTTAGACGACTATGTTGTCCAATCAACGGCGACTGTTAACTTCCGCGCCGGGAGCTCGAGACTTTCACCCGAGGCTAAGAGCGAGCTGGATAATGTTGCTCAAACTGCGCTGACGCTTCGTGGATTTGTTATTCAGGTTGCCGGATATGCTTCCTCTGATGGAAATGCGAAACTAAACAAGAGATTAAGCGAAAGACGCGCGAAAAATGTAATCGAATATCTGATCGATACCCACAACATTCCACTCCGTCGTATTGGTATGTCGTACGGCTACGGTGAGAACCAGGCGGTTGCCGATAATTCAACCCGTGAGGGTCGCGCTCAAAATCGTCGCGTCGAAGTTAAGGTTTTGGTCAGCCGCGGGCTAAATCAAAATGTCGAAGTGAGAAAAGCTGACGATGACACGAAGTAAAAACTGCACAATAGTTTGATAAGGGCCGGATGAAATCGGGGATGCTCCCTTCGATCATCCGCCCTTTTTCTTTAGTTTTCGTATATAATCCTTTTTTTGCTCCCGTTCACAAAATTAAATACAAGAGGTGCCACAAAAAGTGAGAAAATCACAATCGATAGCAGTTTTATTGTTCGTTTTAATTTTTTGTTTTTCCGCTTTTTCGCAAACACCCATTCAGACTCCGCCTCCTCTTCCGGAGGACGATGGAGAGATCATCAAAGTCGATTCACGCTTGATCGTAGTGCCGGTTTCCGTAACCGATGGCAACGGTCAGCCGGTGAAGGGACTAGGAGTCGAACACTTCCGCGTACTTGAAGAGAGCAAACAGCAGGAAATCGCCGAGGTTTCGGACGCCGAAAAAATACCGCTGGAGATCGCGATCCTTTTTGACATCTCGGGCAGCACCGATCCGATGTTTAAGTTTGAGCAGGAAACTGCGGCAAGATTCCTGCAGGATGTAATGCGCGCAGATGATCGCGCGACGATCTTTACTATTGGTGAAAGGCCTCTTTTGATCCAGAACCGAAATATTGCCTATCGCTCTATCGAGACGATCCGGGGCATTAAACCTTCGAAACAATTTACCGCGTTTTACGATACGGTTTCCGCAGCCGCAAAATATCTTCAGCTGAATGCTTCGCCAAAGAGCAGAAAGGTGATCCTGGCAATTACCGACGGCGAGGATACTAACAGCATTGGCGTAAAAAGCGCTTTTTCAAAGGTTTATCAGGAATTGGGAAGCAGGATAAATTCGCTAACTACCAAAGAATATCGCGAAACGCTTGTAAAAAAACGCAACGAGATCAGGCAAAATGAGCAAAGCAAATCCTTGCTGAACCTGCAAAACGCGGATACGGTCTTTTATTCGATAAACCCTGCCGGAAGCTCCTACAAACTCAATAAAATAAGTCAGTTTGGTCAGAGCAATATGCAGAGATTTGCCGATGAGACAGGCGGCACCGCATTCCTGCCAAAGTTTCTTCCGATCGATCTGAAAAGCAACTATCAGAATGCTGCGAACTTACAGCAAAACACGCTTACCTTGAAACGAATCTTTGATCAATTAAAAAACGAGCTGCAGGCGCAATATCTGGTTCAGTATTATTCCGACGGCGAATTTCCACCGAATAGATTTGTAAATGTAAAAGTGAGCGTAAAGCTCGATCTCCCGCAGGGGAAAAAGGTGCGTGCGCGGCAGGGATACTTTGTAAAAGAACAATAACCGGACGAAACCGAATCGTTGGCAAAAGAGAGAATCGCCCGGCTATTGCATTTTGTGAGGCTGCTTAAGGATCAACTTTGATTTTGCCCATAACATCATTCGGGTGTTCTTCCGGATAAGCAATATCGCCCATTATTTCCTCGGGTTGTTGATTCGGCTCAAGCGGAATCGCTCCCATTAGGGGTTGCGGATCATTTGTCGGCGGAGGTGTTCTTGTAATTGAGATCAGACCGGTCACGGCATTACTACTGCTCTTTTGATTCACGAACGCGGTAATACCTATGCTGCTCACGGCGGTCACGAATACAGCCGCTACGGCCGTCCAAACCCTTGACATCTTTTTCTTGACCGCCGCCCAGCCAACCGGACAATCTTTTGTGATAATCGTTCCGTCGGCGCGCCTGAAAAATCTTGCGCACAAACGCCCTTCTGAATTCATGATCAAGTTCTCGGCTTCCCTTTTCGTCATCCCGGAAAGATTGTAAACGTCCAATTTGCATTCGCCACAGTGTCTTTGACGATTGTTTCCGATCATTGCGTCCCAATCAGCCGAGCATGGGCTCGCAACTCTGATTCCGTCGAGTGGGTTTGTAAATTTTGCCATTGAAAAGATTCCTCCGTATTCCTTAGTCACGAATTCTCGTGCTTTGTTCCTTAGAGAACGGAGAAATTCAACCCGCTTGCATTTTATTTTAGCTTTTTGCGCTTCGTCGGTATTTATGAGTGATCGGTCGCCTCCTGCCAATGCCGATCGCGTTCTTGGAAACGATGATCGTCGGTGGAAGCTGCTGACGTTTAAATTCGTTGGCGGGCGATTCGACCTGGTTAAGAAGGTTAAAGACGAGCTCCGGATCAAGGCCGGTGTCGATCATTTGTTTTGGGGAAAGTTTTGTTTCGAAATAAAGCTGCAGCACCGGATCCATGATTTCATAGGGCGGCAGTGAATCTGAATCAAATTGATCCGGTGCCAATTCTGCCGAAGGCGCTTTCTCGATTATCTCGTTTGGGATAATCTCTTTTCCTGCTGATTCGTTGATCTGTCTTGAAATCGCATAGGCTTCGGTCTTTAAGACGTCGCCGATCACGGCGAGGCCGCCATTGGTATCTCCGTACAAAGTGCAGTAGCCCACGGCCAGCTCGGATTTATTTCCGGTCGCCAATACGAGTCGGCCTTCGGCATTTGAGATCGCCATTAGTATCAGGCCACGAAGGCGCGACTGCATATTTTCTACTGCAAGATTATCACCACCTTTTTCCGGTTTTTTGAATTCAAGCTGATTTAACAATGCTTCAAACGGATCTGAGATCGGCTCGATCCTCGATTCGCAGCCAAGATTTGAGACCAGCTTTTCGGAATCCGTGATACTTCCTTCCGACGAGAATGGGGAGGGCATCATTACGCAAAGCACGTTTTCCGGGCCGAGAGCCTCGGAGGCGAGCGTCGCGACAAGAGCAGAATCAATTCCGCCGCTTAATCCCAAAACCGACTTTTGAAAACCATTTTTAGAGGCATAATCCCGAAGGCCCAAAACC
>JABDJV010000358.1 GCA_013003295.1 Pyrinomonadaceae bacterium
GTTGCCGTAGACCAGGGCGGCTGTTTTGAAACAACCCGCGCGACGACGCATTCAAACCCGACCTATTACGAAGAAGGCGTGCTCCATTATTGCGTTGCTAATATGCCCGGTGCGGTTCCGAGAACCTCAACATTTGCACTGACGAACGCTACCCTTCCTTACACCTTAAACCTTGCAAATAAAGGCTTTGAGCAGGCGATCAAAGATGATGAAGGATTGGCCGAAGGAGTGAATACTTACGCTGGAAAACTAACGTATGAAGCGGTAGCAAACTCGCAGGGTCTTGAATATACTCCGCTAGCAAGCTTGATCGACGGCTTAGCTGCGAAGGCAACTAATTAAGTCGGGAAGTCTTGAAAGTCGTGACCCGAATCATCGAGTTTCTGAACTTCCCAGACTTTCGAGACTTCCTTTCTCCCCCTTCACCTGTTCCAGAATAGATCGCTAAACCCCGAACAATTTCGCCCGCCACACGACCCAGCATAGCCCAAATCCATTAAAATCAGATATTTAGCCGATATACGCAGGTAAGCGTATTTTCGAGATGCCCCCTCTTCACTATAATTCAAATTATCCTGATATTGGCTTAATTTAACATAGCGGTTAAATGAAGAAACTCTTGTTCAATAGTTCCCGACTGTTTAAAGGTATGGCGGTGAGTTACGCCTTGATCCTGGCGTTTGTAATATTCCTTTACAACTTCCAGGAGACGCAGCATATCTTTTTTATCTTCGCCACCGTCGAACACCTTGATAAGGCCGCACATCTCCTGGTAATGGGTTTCTTCTCATTCGTAGTGAATCTTGCTCTCAGCGGAAGAAATCTAAGGATTGCGAGATTTCAGTATTTGATGGGCAGTATGATCGTTTTTGCATTTGCCACGCTGGAAGAATCTTCCCAACTTCTTGTAAGAGGGAGAGATTTCGAATTCTCCGATATGTTCTTCAACACAGCCGGCATCCTTCTCTTTGGCGAAATAGCAAGAATGACAATAAAGATCATTGCATACTTCAAAATGTCCTGGAACCGCCCAAACGAGATCTCCTGATCTTTTACAAACTAAATTTCCTCTGTCAAAAACATCAATTAGTCTAGGAAACCTCGGTTAGTAGTTTGCCGTGTTTGTAAGAGGATTGTTAAACTTTTTGTTACTTAGGCCCCGTCAGAAAATTAAGATGTATGAATTTGCAGTAACACCTGCGGTAACTCAGCTTCGCCGACCCGGCGTAACGATCGACTCGATTGAAGCCGAAAGCATTGCCGATCAACTCAATCTCGAAAAGGGCGACCGCATCGTAAGGGTTAACGGCCGACCGGTGCGCGACTATCTCGATTTTCGTTTTCAAACCGCGGGCGAAACTGAGATGACGTTTCTGGTTCGCAAAACCGATGGCGAGAGCTGGGAAATCGAACTCGAACGGGACGAAGGAGAGGACTTTGGTATTAACTTTGAGCAGATCATTCCCCGTCAGTGTGCAAATGAGTGCCTTTTCTGTTTTTGCAAAGGGAATCCTGAAGACGCCCGCCCGTCTTTGTTTGTAAGGGATGAAGACATACGCCTCTCTTTTCTATACGGAAATTATACAACTTTGAGTTCGATCACGGATGATGAGATGGAAAGGATCATTGAGCAGCGCCTTTCACCTCAATATGTTTCTGTTCATGCGACCGATCTGAAGACCCGGGCCTACTTGCTGGGTGTACCCGAAGACCGCGCCGATATTTTTGACAAACTCAAGCGGCTTTTAGACAACGACATTGAAATCCATGCGCAGGTAGTCCTTTGCCCGGAAATAAATGACGGCAAACAACTGGAAAAAACGCTGCGTGACCTTGCTTCTCACTATCCGAAGGTCGTTTCTACCGCGATCGTTCCAGTGGCATTGACGCGTTACAATAAAGACGAGCGTTTAACGCGTGTAACCCCGGAGTTTTGCCGTCAAACTATTCAAGAGGTTGAAAAGCTGCAAGCGGAATTTCTGAATACATTAGGAGTAACATTCGCATTTTTGGGTGATGAAATTTATCTCAAAGGCGGGGTTGAGATTCCGCCAAGAGCGCACTACGGCGAGTATCCCCAGATCGAAGACGGGGTTGGGATGATCCGCTCGTTCATAAATGATTTCGAGGATTTCCTTGAAGATCTGAAAGCAGAAAACGTCCAGCATCAAGACGCGAAGCCTGAAAAGACGGGCGAGTCGGTACCGAGAGCGGTAGCGACCGGATTGACGTTTGAATCGGGAAATAACATTCGAACTCATGACTCGGCGATCAGGCCAAGAATTGTTCCAAAATCGCCCATCAAAAACCCAATATCCCTACATGGCACGATAATGACGGGCGAAATGTTCGCACCGGTATTGAAAGTCCAGATCGAAAAATTGAATTCATTGATTGGTTCCGAATTCCACGTCATCGCTGTACCGAACACTTATTTTGGCGGCGATGTCTCCGTCGCCGGATTACTTTCGGGGCAAGATCTGCTGGCGGTCAGGGATATGATCCGGGGCGACTTTGTAATTATTCCTGAGAGCGTGATCAAATCCGATGAGC
>JABDJV010000369.1 GCA_013003295.1 Pyrinomonadaceae bacterium
ATATTCCGCGGTAAGGCAGTCTCCGGCCGCTCTAAAATCACCGCATTCAATTAATCGTGCGAAGTTGCGGGCCTGATCTGAGATCGAGATAAAAACATCAAGAGCAGCGGTTTCCTTAAACCGGAAAAGCATTTGACTGCCGGTTTGAGACTGCAGATGGGGGCGTCCTGTATATGCGAGAAGAATATGTTCATCGAGTGCAGCCATATCGGACGAGAGCTGCCTTTGACTAAAATCAAGCCGGCTGTCATATTGCCATTCCCAAAGATTCGCACCTCCATACAATGCGGCCGCCTGATCCTGCATTCCGGTATTTCCAAACAGCGAATCTTCAAGATTATGAGCGGTCCGGATCATAGCGCGGAAATCCCGGGGCTGCGGAGCTTCGTGTTTTAGCGCCGCTTGAATTGCACCGATCAGTGCTATTGCAACTGCGCCGGAGCCGCCAAGGCCGCTTTGAAACGGGAAATCCGTTTTGATACCGATGTGAATACCATGAACCCCAAAGTAATATACTACCGCCGAAACCAGGGCGAACGGACCGGTAAGCGGTAGGTTTGGTGCCGTAAATTCCTGTTGGCCGATTCCATCCATATCGACAAAAACGCTGCCGGTCCGGTGCGGCTTTAACCGGACGTGTGCCCGAAGATCTATAGCGATATTTGCCGTTGCCGGCTTCCAGGATTTACATAAAAGTCCCGTCAGGCGGTGGTCGGTGCTCCCACCGCAATCAAGCCGTGTAGGAGTCGACCCAAAGATTTCATTCTGAGTTAAGTATTCGGATAAATCTGTCCACTTCTCAATCATAGGATCTTAAATAGGAGTCACTTGACGGTGTTTACCGTTGGTTCGTTCGTTCCGGTCTCTAAGACAGCTTCCAAATGTCCAAAAATAAAATCGGCCAATAGTCTTGAAGCATCCGGAACACCTGCAAAACTGCCAAATTCCTGAACGTCGACGACATACGGCTTTTCCCTGCTGATGACGATATCGAGACCAAATAATTTCAGATCGAGGACCTGTGCACATTTGGAAACGATATTTGTTAAGGCGGCCGAAGCGTCTACCGGCTCACTTTCTTTGCTGTTCGGACCGCTAATTGACCACCTACGTTTTCTGAAAAAGATTCGGCCGTCAAGGAAGTAGGCCTTTATAAATCTCTCTGGTTCGTCCGGTTCATAATAGCGCTGAACCATAAGAAACTCGCCGAAATCCACATTTTGCAGTTCATTCGGTGTGCTCAGAATTTGAATACCTCGTCCGCGGTTACCATCAAAAGGCTTCGCAATTAAGGTGTTTTGTTTTAGTAAATTCAAGAGTGAGTCCGGTTCCGTCGTTGTATAGGTCTCCGGAACAGGGACGCCTGCCGAATGGAGTATTTGCGTAACCACAACTTTGTGTTTTATTTGAGCGACGGCCGGATATGGGTTGAGTGTATTTGCACCGGCCGCGTGGAGGGCGCCGACGAGACCGAGACCCAGATGTTCAACCGATTGTAGAATATACAGATCGTCCTCAACGCAAAGTTTGGAAAGATCCGTTAATTGTTTTTGAGGGTATAGGAGCCTGACTTCAACGCCTTTTCCCGTGAGTTCCTTTTGAAGCTCCGTCGTTATCGCGTTTTCCTTGCTGGCAATTATTGCGGCTCTCATACGATTCGGTCCCGGCTAGAAGTATTCCCGATAAAAAATCTTCTCTACATCCATCGACTCGCTTGACCGGACAAAAAACCACCGAACGAAGCAGATAGGGAAACTATAAGAATAGTGGGTTGTTTTGTCGAGCAATTCTTGAAACTACACCTTCGCGCATCGAGTCAAAACGCAAATTTATTGAATGCGACGATCGTTCCCGTTCATTAAGCTGGATAAAGCAGATAGTTAGCGGTATGGCTGAAGCCCACTCGACAGAAAACGGCGATCCAAAGTAAACTCATCGCTAAATGATCAAACTAAAGATTCTAATTACGATCGGTGTTTTAGCAGCCTCCGCATTTGCTCAAACCCGGTCCTTTCGCGACAGGCCCGATATCCTCCTTGGCCTAAAATCGGACCGGACCGCTTCTCTCAGTTTTGCCGACGTCGACGGTGACAAGGACCTCGATGCAATCGTTGCCAACGGGCGCCACTGGCCGCAGATAAATGAGGTATTTCTAAATAACGGCAAAGGCCGGTTTACTGTCGGCTATACCCTCGGAAGTCTGTTCGCGACTTCATATGCAGTACCTGCGGCCGACTTAGACGGCGACGGCGATAAGGACATCGTCGTCGGAAATGACCGCGCGGCAAATATGATCTATCTCAACAACGGCAAGGGGAAATATTCTCTGGTAGGCAGCCTCGGCCCTGAGGTTGAGCCAACCCGCGACGTGATTCTCGCCGATCTCAATGGCGACCGC
>JABDJV010000399.1 GCA_013003295.1 Pyrinomonadaceae bacterium
GGAATGATCGAAGATCCGCCGCCGGCAGTTGGAGGGGTGGTCGTGAGAACATGCGATGAGCCCATGTATTTGGGCGACAGCAGCAAATCTGTCGCTATCTACGATAGCTTCGGGTCTTTTCTCCTTATCCATACCTGACGCTAAGGGCTACATGCTGCCGTCATCTTCGATGACTGGAGCGGTAATTTCGGCAAACAATATCGAAATCATTTGGTTCCGATTTTCGAGCCTTCGCGGATAAGAATTTCTTATGAAACCAAACCCAACCATTTTTCGATCGCTTCTGCCGATTCTCGCATTGTTTTTCTGCTTACTTTTTGGAGCGATATTTTGGGGTTTTTCGGATGCGCTTCTGATCACATCTTTACTATTTGCCGCATTTGCCGCGGGCATTCTCGCCTACTCACAGGGAAAGAACTGGGACGACATTCAAAAAGAAACGGGCGTAAAGATCGCCGGCGCCCTTCCCGCCATAATCATACTTTTGGCGATCGGCATTCTGGTAGGCAGCTGGATGTTTTCAGGTACGATCCCTTTAATGGTTTATTGGGGAATCGAAATTGTCAGCCCCCGCTATATTGTTCTCACAGCGTTTTTGGCAACGGCGGCAATGTCTATGGCGTCGGGCACTTCCTGGGGTTCGGCGGGAACGATGGGAGTTGCGCTTATGGCCACGGCAGCAGCTCTCGATGCACCGCTTGCGACAACCGCAGGAGCGATTGTTTCCGGCGCATATTTTGGCGACAAAATGTCGCCGATGTCGGATTCGACCAATATCAGCGCGATCGGCGCCGGTGCCGACCTTTACGATCACATTGGTAATATGGTCTATACGGCTTTTCCGTCGTTTACAGTTGCGTTGATCGCCTATTTAACCCTTGGCGTATTTTATACCGGAGATGTGGCCGCGGTGCCCGATTCGGCGAGGGTGATCCAAAAGGAAATCAGCGGCGTATTTAATCTGGGATTCGTTGCAGTGATCCCGCCATTTATTGCCGTCACAGGAATGATTAAGAGATATCCCGCGGCTTTAGTGATTCTCACTTCGTCAGTTGCGGCACTTATAATCGGGGTGATCTCAAATGGGTTTGGTTTCCAGGACGCACTAAAAGTGGTCGTGTCCGGGTTTAGTGTTTCGATGGCAGGAGCGGATGCGAACATCGGCGAGGGTGCGAGATCGCTTTTAGATCGCGGCGGCCTTTCTTCGATGACCGGAACCCTACTGTTTATAATATCGGCCTTTCTGATGGCTGCGGCGCTTGAGGTTTCCGGTGCATTGAATACTTTGTTGAATGCCCTGCTGGCGCGTATCAAATCTACATTCAGCCTGATCGCCGCAACAATGACCGCCGGTGCGACGCTTATATCGATGACCAGCCATGGCGGCGTGACCGCTTTGATCGTTGGAAATCTGTTTCAGGATTCTTTCAAAGAAAAAGAACTTGCACCGGAAAACCTTTCGCGTTCGATCGAGGATTCTGTGACGATCGTTGAGCCGCTTCTTCCATGGACCGTTTCTGCGGTCTTCATGGCCACGACGCTTGGTGTCCCGACCGTCGAGTATGCGCCATGGGCGATCTTTTGTTTTCTCGGTCCGGTATTTTCGCTTGTTTATGCTGCAACGTTTGATCGAACGGGGTTTGGGCTGAAGCGTTCGCGCCGCCGCCAATAGCGATTTTATTAGACCAAATCCGATCTTTTTCGTATAGTTGTTTATCAACACAAACAACAATCCAAGACTATCCGAACGCTTATGAGAAACAAATTCATCAGTATATTGGTATGCGCGAGCTTTTTACTCAGCTTCACGCCCATCTCAAACGCACAAGATCCAGCTGCCGCAGGAAAAGAAAAAGCGGCCCAATCAAAGAAACCAAGGTGGAACGTGCTCAATCCGCCATACAAGCTTTCGACTCTTCAGATAGATACTGACGAAACGACGTGGTCGAGTTTAGATATAACACCCGATGGCAAAAATATGGTTTTTGATATGCTCGGCGATCTCTATGTGGTTGATATCGCCGGCGGGCAGGCGAGGTCCTTGACGCAGGATTTTGCGTGGAACATTCAGCCCGCGGTTAGCCCGGATGGAAACAAGATCGCGTTCATTTCTGATCGCGGCGGGATTTCTAATCTCTGGGTGATGAACACCGATGGCAGCGACCTCAAGCAAATTAGTACGGAGAAGAAGAATCTCATTCACAGTCCAAAGTGGAGTCCGGATGGTCAATATATTGCTGTCATGAAAGGAATCATGTCGAGCCGCAGTATTCCTGCCGGTGAGATTTGGCTCTATCATCGCTCGGGTGGATCGGGATACCTTCTAAAGAAGCGTAAAGGCGGCAAACGAGAGCAAAAAAATATCTCCGACCCCGCATTTTCCCCCGATGGGAGATACCTTTACTACACGCAGGATATTACTCCCGGTAGCGTTTTTGCCTACAATCGGGATCCTCTGAGAAACATTTTTGCGATCACCCGTTACGATCTGAAGAAAGGAAGAGAAGACAGATATATCAGCGGAACCGGAGGCTCGATCGTTGCGACCCCCTCGCCGGACGGCAAGCACGTTGCCTTTATTCGGCGCATAAGAAACAAAACGGCACTGTTTCTCAAAGACGTCGCGACCGGACTCGAAAAACCGATCTACACAAAACTCGAGCGCGATATGCAGGAGGGTTTTGGTTCTGAAGGATACTACGCGTATTTTGACTGGACACCCGATTCGGAAAATATCGTTTTTTGGACGGGCGGCAAATTCCATAAGCTCGCCATTAAAGATGGCTCGATCACGAACATTCCGGTCAGGGTCAAGGCAAATTTGAAATATGCGGATGCGGTCCGATTTGATGTCGATGTCGCACCCGATCAGTTTAATGTAAAACTTGTTCGCTGGGCGCAGAAGTCCCCTGACGGAAAATCGATTTTGTTTCAGGCATTGGGCAAGCTATATGTAAAAAATCTGAATTCCGGAAAAACAAACCGCCTGACCAGACAAAACGACCATGACGAATACTATCCCCGGTATTCAAATGACGGAAGATCGATCGTCTATACAACCTGGAACGATCAAAAACTCGGTACCGTCAAGATAATCTCGTCAAAGGGCGGCAGGCAGGGAAGAACCGTTTCAACCATGCCGGGGCGTTATATCGAACCAAGTTTTTCAACTGACGGCAAAATGATCACCTACCGCAGATTTAATGGCGGGTTTTTGCTCGACCCAAAATACTCGATCGACCCGGGGATTTATACCGCCGGAGCGGACGGGAAAAACCACAAACGTATTTCCAGGTCTGGTTCCCAGCCGCACTTTGCCGGGGATAACAGCCGGGTTTACTTTACGACCGGTGTACCCGCCAAGCCCTATCCCGAACGGCAGTTGGCAAGCGTTGATCTAAACGGCAAAGATCGAAAAGAACATTTATACGGGGCTGATCAGGTGCAGGAATATCGTTTATCTCCTGACAAAAAATGGGTAGCATTTGTATCGCAGTATAAAGCCTATGTGATGCCGTTTATCGAAACCGGTAAGCGAATCAGTATCGGGCCAAAATCAAAATCCGTCCAGGTTAAACAGCTTTCAAGCCGGGCCGGTGAAAACCTGATCTGGCGGGCAGATAGTAAGGCTGTAGGTTGGTACCACGGGCCGGTTTATTACGAGCGCGAACTCAAAGACGCGTTTGATTTCATACCGGGTGCACCGGCAAAGTTGCCAAAACCCGTAGCTTCAGGAATTAACCTCTCATTTTCTAAGAAGGCCGACAAACCGGTTGGATACAAAGCACTGGTTGGCGGAAAGATCGTCACCATGCGTGATGCAAAGAACCGGGAAGAGGTTATCGAAAATGGTGTTGTCTTGATCAAAGACAACAGGATTCTGCAAGTCGGGAAAGCCGGATCGGTCAACATTCCGAAAGGTGCAGCGGTGATCGATACCAAGGGCAAGACGATTATTCCGGGATTGATCGATGCGCATGCCCACGGCGGCCAGGGAAGAAGTCAGATCATTCCAAACCAGAATTGGAGCCAGTTTTCAAATCTGGCATTTGGGATTACGACGATTCACGATCCTTCAAACAATACCACTGAGATCTTTTCAGCCTCGGAAATGCAGCGCGCCGGTTTGATCGTCGCACCCAGGATCTATTCCACCGGACGCATACTCTACGGGGCTGAATCGCTCGGCGCAAAGGCGGTAATAAATAGTTACGAAGATGCGCTTTTCCATCTCCAAAGAATGAAAGACAGCGGTGCGATCTCGGTGAAGAGTTACAATCAGCCGGCGCGTTCGCAAAGGCAGCAAGTGATCGCGGCTGCGAAAAAACTGCGGATGATGGTGGTTCCCGAGGGCGGCGGAAAGTTTCATCAAAATATTACGATGCTCGTTGACGGGCACACCGGGCTCGAGCATTCGCTGCCGATCGCGACCGGTTATAAAGACCTGACCAATTTATGGGCCGCCTCAAAATATGGCTATACACCGACTTTTGTAGTTTCTTACGGGGGTTTAATGGGTGAGGAGTATTTCTATGACCGTATGGATGTCTGGAAAAATCCACGACTTTTGCGTTACACACCGCATACTCGACTCGATGCACGAGCCATCCGACGCCCGAAAGCTCCAGACAATCAATACAATCATATTGACGTGGCCAGGTATGCGAAAACTCTTGCTGATAAAGGTGTAAGCGTCCACATAGGCGCCCATGGTCAGCGCGAAGGCCTTGCTTCCCATTGGGAACTTTGGATCATGGAGCAGGGCGGATTCACCCCTTGGCAGGCACTTCGCAACGGTACCATTCAAGGTGCGTGGCACCTTGGCATGGATAAACATATCGGAAGCATCGAGGTCGGTAAACTCGCCGACATGGTTGTGATCGATGGAGATGTTCTGAAAGATTTGCGCCGAAGTGAATATGTTGACTACACCGTGATCAATGGCCGGGTTTACGATGCCGCGACGATGAACGAGTATGGCAGCAAGGTCAGGAGGTACCCGTTCTTTTTTGAGGCGACGAACAAGACATTTATGCCAAGCGATACACGTGAGGCGATTGAATCAAAAGCGAAAGAACTCAATTGGACACATTAAATTTATATAATTGCGTGCGTTTCTGCTCCCTTAAGATACTTTCGGCTGAGGCGAAAAAAATGCTCAAGCTATTGTAGATAGCGACTGACCTGCCGCCCATTACATGGGCTCAATATATTGTTCAATATGCTCCCCCGGGTTTGCTGCGCATCACCCGGGGCTAAATGCTATCGTCATCTACGATGACAGCAGCATGTAGCCCATCCGAATCCGACCGATCGCCCCGCTAGTCATCGTAGATGACGGCAGCGTATAGCCCATAGCGTAAGCTATGGGGGCTGCGGCGAAAAAGATGTTCAAGCTATCGTAGATAGCGGCAGATCTGTCACCCATTTCATGGGCTCGATATTTTGTTCGAAATTCTCCCCCGGGTTTGCTTCGCCACACCCGGGGCTACATGCTGTCGTCATCTCCGATGACAGATCCAATTACCAAAGCTGTACAAAACACAACGATAGAATTTTACTGTCATTTATGTCCCATGACAGGCAAACCGGTTGGTCCCGAATAGATTCTATTATCA
>JABDJV010000404.1 GCA_013003295.1 Pyrinomonadaceae bacterium
ATCTTGCAGTGGTCAACACACAAGTTCGCTGTCATAGCAGTGAGGTTTGTTATCGGATTAATGACCTACGCCGCCGTTTACACATTTTCTTTTGCGCTGATGACCGACACCGGCTGGCTTGGCGTTGTCTTTATGATCCCGGCAATGATCTGGAGCGGGGTCTTCGGAGTCGGGCTCCCTCCGGTAAGCGAGTATATGTTTCGGCGGTCGGCCCCGGCAAAAACGAATTGGATCTTGACGAAAACATTTACCCAGATCGTTGTCGTATGGAGCCTGATCCTCGTGGTAATTCCGTATTTGATCACGCTGGTTGAAGCGAAGATCGGCATAGCGAACTTTGTTTTTCCGTTTCAAAAGGTCATCGCTGGTGTATTTTTTGCTTTGATAAGCTCGGTTGGTGTCTACTCGGCCTTTGTCATGTCAAAGGTTGGAAAAGGCACGCCGCTTCCGCTCGACCACGCTCATGATCTTGTGATCAAAGGTGCGTATTCCTATGTGCGAAACCCAATGGCGGTCTCAGGAATCGGGCAGGGAATCGCCGTCGCGCTTTTCCTTGGTTCACCATTAGTGCTCTTATACGCGCTAATGGGATCGTTGATCTGGCAGGTTATCTTCCGTCCGCTGGAGGAAGATAATCTTCGGGAGAGATTTGGCGAAGAGTACGAGGACTATTGCTCGAAGGTAAAGTGTTGGATCCCGAATCTGAAACGCTATAAGCCTGAAAGCTCGGCGCAATGAAGTCAGTAGGTGCATGGGCTTTGGGCGACTGGAGCGCAAGCGGCCCGCTTGCACCGCCGTCGGCGGACGGCGGAAATTGATGGTCCTGTGCGTCGCTCATTTCTTTTTTGAAATTATCGGCATAATAATTTCGCATCAGTTGTAAATTCTGTAGAAATTAACGCATTTTTCGCCATTCGGCTCATTGGGCAGGGACAAGCCGCTGCCCCTACAATTGTCCGATCTCATCAACCGTCTCCGGATTCTCGAGCGCTGACAAATCACCCGCATCTTCTCCTAAATACGCCGAACGGATCACACGGCGCATAACTTTTCCATTTCGGGTTTTCGAAAGTGCGGAAACGAAATGGATGCGCTTTGGTGTAAGCGGCTTGCCCATGTCCTTGGCGACTACCGATTTTAGGTCTTTCTCCAGCCGGACCGCAGGCGACTCGCCTGCATCGACGTCGTCCGACGTTGAAATACCTTGATCATTTTTAAAGTCTTTCGAGTTTTGTTCGCGCGCGGCGCTCATTGCAGGCGGGTCGCCTGCGGTCCCGGCGACGACGCAGAAGGCGACCATGGCGGTTCCTTTTATTTCATCGGGGACACCTATCACAGCGGCTTCGGCGATCCTCTCGTCGGCGACAAGCAGACTCTCGATCTCGGCCGGCCCGACGCGTTTTCCGGCGACATTCAATGTGTCGTCCGAACGCCCGAGAATATACCAGTGCCCGTCCTTGTCCTGCATAGCAAAATCGCCGTGAACCCAGGTTTTATCAAAGCGCGACCAATAGGTTTCGAGATAGCGTTCGTTTTCTTCCCAAAAACCTCTCGCCATTCCAATCCATGTGTCTTTTATCGACAATTCACCGACCTCGCCTTTTTCTACCGATTCACCGTCTTCGTCCAGAATATCCACGTTCATTCCCGGACACGGCGCAGGAAACGAACCGGGTTTTTGAGGCAAGAGCGGATTCCCCATCAGGATTCCGCCCGAGATCTCGGTGCCGC
This sequence comes from Pyrinomonadaceae bacterium, assembly GCA_013003295.1. Taxonomy (GTDB): domain Bacteria; phylum Acidobacteriota; class Blastocatellia; order Pyrinomonadales; family Pyrinomonadaceae; genus Aridibacter. The sequence goes on from JABDJV010000404.1 coordinate 1,732, forward strand.
CGGAATAGTTGATGATCGGCAATTTCCCATCACCGACTTTTTCAAACAGCCAACGCCACGGCTCCGGATTCCAAGGTTCGCCGGTTGAGGCAAACGCCCGCAGCGAGGAAAGATCGTGCTTTTTCGGCAGTTCGTCGCCTTTAGTTGAAAGCACGCGGATCAGTGTCGGCGAAATTCCGAGAACCTCGACCTTGTGTTTTGCAGAAAATTCCCACATGCGGTCAGGATTCGGATAATCCGGCGAACCGTCATAAAGCACCATCGTCGCGCCGTTGATGAGTGCTCCGTAGATCAACCAGGGACCCATCATCCAACCGATGTCGGTTACCCAGGAAATACGCGTTCCTTTGCCGACGTCGGTTCCAAAAGCCATATCCTGCGCCGCTTTTATCGGGAAGCCGCAATGAACGTGAGCGATTCCTTTTGGTCTTCCGGTGGTGCCTGAACTGTAGAGGATTATTGCCGGGTCGTTGGCATTCGTCGGAGGAATCTCAGAAAGCGTATCGAGATTAGTTTTACCAGTTTCCTGTAATTGTTCCCATCCGACTAAATTGAAATTTGGCTGCCCTCCGTCCGGTAGCAAGTCGATTGAACCAACTCCGCCAATCCCACCACCGCTTGGATCTGATGAAATTTTCTCCCGAAATTCCTCGATCTTTTCTTTCGGAACACCGATAGCCTCCATATCTTGGAAAGTTTCCGCCATTTTCTTTTCAAACTTCAGCTTTTGTTCCTTTTTATGTTCAGCTTTTTCGGCTTCGTTAAGTTTTAAGTATTTCGAGTATTCTTCTCTAGCTGCATCTTCTTGCTTCTTTGCAGTTGCTTTTCTTTCGTCTTCCGAATAAATCCTATGTTTACTGCCCAGCACGATTACTTTCTGAATCGTTGGGCATTTTTGGGCAGCCTCCATTGCGACCTTAAAAACAGGTATTAGTCTGCCGCGCCTAGGGAAACCGCCAATTGCAAACAGCGCTTTTGCCTTTACCGCATTCATTCGGGAAGCGATCGCCTCAACTCCGTAGCCGGAAAAAACTGGAATCGCGATCGCACCAATTCTGTTAATTGCCAGAAGAGTGATTACGGTCTCCGGGTTCATCGGAAGATGAATTCCAATTGCATCGCCTTTAGTTAAACCTTCCGCCAAAAGCCCGGCAGCACAAACATCGACTTGCACTAAAAGTTCGAAAAAGGTCAGAGTTTCTTCGTTTCCCTCTTCACCTTCCCAAATTATCGCCGGCTGGTTCTCAACCTCCGTGCCCATCCAACGGTCGAGACACATTTCGGTGATATTCAGACCCGCTCCAACGCACCATTTTGACCATTCAATCCCTTCGGACGTGTCAAGGAGTTTTTCGTAAGGCGGATCGAATTTGATGTCGAGGAATTTCAAAACTTCTTCAGTGAACGCTTCGACGTCTTCAATGGATTTCGCGTAGAGATCATCCCAATCCGAAGCGCCGACCTGTTTCATAAATTTGGTGAGTTGGGCGCGATCGATCACCTCTTGGGTCGGTTCCCAGGCAATTGCTTGATCTTCAAATGGATTTGATTCGTTCATAACGTAATAAAAAATGTTGGGGACGATCCCTTGTGGTCGCCCGTGAGCGTTAGCGAAAAATGCGTAAATTTCTCTTGGTTTCGTAGATTATAAACGGTTTTCAGCCTTTCGGCCGAACGGGCGGGGACAAGCCGTCGCCCCTGCAATTTTCCTAACGCATCCTCCTTCGTTCCCCAGGTGATCTGCTGATCTGGATTCATTAATTACGTAATAATGAATGTAGGGGCAAACCCTTGTGGTTGCCCAATGAGCGATAGCGAAAAAATGCGTAAATTTCTCGTGGTCTTGTAGATTATAAACGGTTTTCAGCCTTTCGGCTGAACGGGCGAGGACCAGCCGTCGCCCCTACATTGTTTTAATGCAGCTTTCACGGTTCCCCAAACGATCGCTTGATATTCGAGGTATTGGATAGCGTAATAAAAAATGTCGATGCGCTTCTTGGTGGTTTCCCTTACCGATATTTAAGCTTAATCCGTGTGAACGAAATGTTTTCCGATCATCATGTCGAGCATCATCGTCACCTGGGGGGCGCTGAACGGTTTTGGTAAGAAGACGTCCGCGCCGGCTGCAAGGCTTTGATCCCACAACTTTGGATCTTCCTGTGCGGTGATCACCCCAACCGGAATGTCCATCAGATCCTCGTCCTGCCGCATATACCGAACCAGGTCAATGCCCTTAAGATGCGGCATAAACATATCAAACATTGTAGCGTCAAAGTCGCCGTCCGTGCTTAGAAGATTGTAGGCTTCGAGACCGTCAGCGGCAACGACCGGCTCGTAACCGTGTTTCTCGACGATCGCTTCAAGCGTTCGGAGTACAACGCGGTCGTCATCGGCCAGGAGAATACGAGCCTGCCTTTTGGGTTCGTTGTAGACAAGATCCAGTTTTGGCAAACGGACCTCCGATTTTCCGTAAGACGAAACCAGCTCCGAGAGCATTATTCGGTTGTCGATCGAGAGGTCTATGAACAGGGCCTGAAAGCCGCGTGATTCGTCAACCGAACAGACGATGCCTTTGAGAGAGAACCAATGTCCCGAAGGTAGTTTGAATTTGATCTGGATCGGCTCGCCGTTTGCGGCCTTGGCTGAGCTTTCGAAGAAGCAGTCACCTTCGCTGATCCTTGTGATTTTTGCGTCGTAAAATCCGTTTTTATCTTGCCAGACGGCTTCCATCGAAACGGGGACATATTGGGTTTCTTGGTTTGTACTACTCATATCTTTCCTCTTTGCGTGAAACAAGTTACCGGTTTACAAATAACCGAATCTGAATATACAATCCAATCAAAAATAATGAGATTCAATTTAACGGTGGGGGGCATCTGAAAATCTCTTAACTTCCGTCAAGCAGAAAATCTATCATCTTCAATCAATTGCGGGAGTGGGTTTGCCTGAGCTAATGGAACAATTACAGGCTTAGTGTTGAAAATGGAGTTGGGGTTGATCTTGATTTCGTTCTGCGAGTCGTTTCGAGAATCGCGGAAGCTGGAAAAAATCAAGACAACTAATATTATGACTGAAAGCGCCGCCGAAATCAAATTTCCTGAGAATCTATTTGCCGGTAAAACCGCCATAATCACGGGTTCTTCCCGCGGTGTCGGTCGGGCGACCGCGCTTAGGCTGGCCGAGGCGGGAGCGAATGTGGTTATAAATTACCTTAACCGGGAAGACGCTGCGAATGAGACCGTTGAGCTTTGCACGCGAAAAGGCGTCGGCGCGATCGCCGTTCAGGGCGATGTCTCAAACTGGCTCGAGGCAAGAAATATTGCCGAAAAGGCGCTCGAAGAATTTGGAAGGATCGATCTTCTGGTTTGTAACGCAGGTGTTTGGGAAGGCGCGCCGATCGAAGATATGTCAGAAGAAACCTGGAACAAGGTGATAAATACCAATCTTAAGTCTGCCTGGGCAATGACCAAAGCCTGTGTTCCGGCAATGAAAAAACAGGATTGCGGGGCGATAGTTTTGGTTTCCTCAACCGCCGGACAGAGGGGCGAAGCAAATTACACAAACTACGCCGCTTCAAAGGGAGGGCAGATATCGTTTACAAAAGGGCTTGCGACTGAGCTAAGCCCGAAAATACGTGTGAATGCCGTTGCGCCAGGCTGGATCGAAACAGCGATGGTCCGACCCGTATTCAAAGACGAGGCCTATAAAAGATCGGTGATCGAATCGATCCCGCTAAAACGTATGGCGACGACCGACGATATTGCTCTTTCGATATGTTTCCTGCTTTCTCCCTGGTCGCAGCACATTACCGGCGAGATCATAAATATTAATGGCGGTGCCGTTCTTTGCGGGTAAGTTCATTTGTAGGGGCGACGGCTTGTCCTCGCCCGCTTGCGAGCGAAGGCCAACATGGAATTCAGTCGTCTGCGGCATAAATTATGAAGTATAATTTCGTTTCAAACCTAAGATCGCAAATTTGTTATGAAGTTTAAAAATTCCGCCTCGCGACATTCGCTTCGCTCATCGGGCGACCCCGAGGGATCGCCCCTAAAATTTGATTTATAATGAAAATATTTCACGGAACAGAAAATGCAAATATCCTCAGGCCGACGGTTTTAACGCTCGGCGTTTTTGATGGTCTACACCTTGGTCATCAGAAGATCATGGAAACTGTGGTGGAGCGAGCGAAGGCGGTTGAAGTTGTTCCCACGGCGATAACATTTGATCCGCATCCGCGGGCGGTCCTCCATCCTGAAAGCTCTCCTCCCTTGCTTCAGACGCTTGACCAGCGCCTGGCCAATTTTGAGGTGCTGGGAATCAAGCAATCGATCGTGATCCGGTTTAACGAAGAATTTGCCAATCAGGATGCGGAAGAGTTCTTACGGGAGATCATCCACGAAAGACTGCAGGCCAAAGAGGTGTATTTGGGGCACGGGTTTGCGTTTGGCAAGAACCGTGAAGGGAATATCGAGCTACTAAAGAGGATCAGTAACGAGCTCGGTTTTCAGGCGGAGGAGGTTGACGAAGTAAAACTTCGGGGAAAACGAATCTCTTCATCAAAGATCCGTGCCCTCCTGAAGGATGGAAAAGTGAATCTTGCGCGCCGGATGCTTGGAAGGCCGTACGGGGTTGAAGGCGTAATAATCCGAGGCGACCGGCGCGGACATACGATCGGATTTCCCACGGCGAATCTCAGGCCGAGTAATCGTGTGATTCCAAAATACGGGGTTTATGCAACGGCGATACTGATCAAAGGCGTATGGCGAAAAGCTATCACCAACGTTGGCGTCCGCCCAACTTTCAAAACAGAATCGGAGCCATCAATTGAAACCTACATCTTTGATTTTGACGGAGACCTCTATGGAGACGTTCTACGCGTGCGCTTCCTCCACCGGATTCGCGACGAGAAAAAGTTCGCGGGGATTGACGAGATCAAGGCTCAAATTCAAAAGGACACAGAGATCGCGCTGAACTATCACTCAAAAGAAGGCGTAAAGAATATGTTGGAGATCGTTTAACTGGAGCGATTTGCCGGAGCGCAGGCATCTTGCCTGCACCATCGCGAAAAGCGATGGAATTGCAAATCGATTCAGACCTAAACGAAGATTCGTTTGCTCAGGCAAACGTGCGGGCAAGGATGCCCACGCTCCGGCGGGAGATTGTGAAAAATGGTGCAAACTATTCTTACCTTTTACCCTCTAAATGCTAGAATTGTTTTGAGATATAACTTATGAGCGATAATACAAGGGGAACGGTTCTGGAGGACAATAAGACGGCTTTGGCTGAGATCGAGAAATTAGCGGCTCACAGCGAGGCTTCAAACGGAAATCAGGCGTTGGTGAAAACAAAAGACTTACCTATCGCTGAGATGGTTTCCAATGAACAGCTGATCGCTGAAGAGAAGGACCTGATCAGGTCCGAAGATATCGTTCAAAGAAATTACGAAGGCTGGCGCGGATGGTTTCGGCTTGGAAAAGTCTCCCGTGTGATCGGAATGCTGTCCCTCTATTTGTATCTTGACCAATACGAAGTTCACCGTGCCCAGCATCTGAAGGTTAAAGAATATCGCTTGGAAAATGCCCGAAATCTCTCATGGCTCGCGGTGCTGGGAGAGAAGTTTTACGGCGCAAGGCTTTGGTTTTTTCATACTTTCGTCAGCGCTCTCAAACGATATTTTGTCGGGAGCGACCTAAACAAGGATCACAATCAGGAAAAGCAGGCAGTTTGGCTAAAGGAAAGCATCATCAAGCTTGGGCCGACCTTTATCAAACTTGGGCAGTCAATGGGAACGCGCGCCGATCTGCTGCCTCTTCCATATGTAAAAGAACTCGGAACCCTGGTTGACGACGTTCCGGCCTTTCCCAATGAGGTTGCTTTTGCACGGATCGAAAAAGAGCTCGGGATGAAGATCAACGAGTTTTATGATGAGTTTGAAGTAAAGCCGGTTGCGGCGGCAAGTCTTGGGCAGGTCTACCGGGCAAAATTAAAAACGGGCGAAACGGTCGCGGTCAAGGTCCAGCGGCCAAATCTCGAAAGCATCATCAAAGGCGATGTCGAGATCCTGAGAAAGGTCGCAAAATTCGCTGAGCGATTTCCGCGTCTGAACGAAAACGCCGACTGGGCCGGAATGCTCAGGGAATTTGACGTAACCATCCATGAGGAAATGGACTACGCATCGGAAGGCCGCAATGCCGAGCGCTTCAAGGAAAATTTCAAATCATGGACGAATGTCCATGTTCCGACGATACATTGGGAAGCGACCACCTCAAAGATTCTCACGATGGAATTTATCTACGGGGATAAGGTCGTCGATCTCGACGCTTTGCGAGCTCGAAATGTGTCGCCGGAAAAAGTAAACCGTTTGCTGATCAAGACCTATCTGAAACAGCTTCTCGAAGACGGCTTTTTCCATGCCGACCCCCATCCTGGAAATCTCCTCGTTATGCCGGATGGACGATTGGCCTTTTTTGATTTCGGAATGGTCGGGCGGATAACGCCAAAACTTCAGGCGCAGATGATCGACGCATTTTTCCATGTCGTTAGCAAAGACCCCGATGGAATTGCCCAGGACTTGATCGACCTCGACTTTCTAAAGCCGGGTGCGGATGAGGAATCGGTCCGACACGTCGTAAAACGGATGTTTAAGTTCCACCTTGATCTGAAACTCAAAGACGTCAACTTCAAGGAGCTAACTTACGATCTCGCCGATGTTATGTATGATTACCCGTTCCGTCTTCCGTCAAACTTTACGTACATCATGCGCGCGCTGATGACGCTGGAAGGAATCGGTATCATCACCGATCCTGAGTTTAACTTTTTCCTGACGGCGAAACCCTACGCCAAGGAGTTTATGCTCCGCCGCGAAGGAAACGACCTCAGGAAAATGTTTGTCGATAAAATGCTCGGCCGCGACGAAGACGGGGAAGGTATCGATTGGGGAAGAACCTGGAAACTCGCAAAGATGGCGGCGAAGACGGTATTAAAGGGCGGCAAATGATCATCGGCCGATCAAGTGTCTTTCGCACCTAATTTTGAATAGGACCGATCAACGGGTCAAAAAAAGGCGGGCATCAGCCCGCCGTTAGCTTCTATCGAAACCAAACAATCAGCTACTTGATCTTCAAATGGGTTTGATTCGTTCATAACGTAATAATGAATGTAGGGGCGACGGCTTGTGGTCGCCCGTGAGCGAAGCGAAAAATGCGTCAATTTCTCAGTGTATTGTAGACCAGTGACGAATTTTCAGCCTTTCGGCTGAACGGGCGAGGACAAGCCGTCGCCCCTACATCGTTTTCAACGCAGATTCCCGGGTTTCCCAAACTACGGTTTTTGATCTTCAGAGATCTTGGATTCGTAACTTCTATCGAAACCAGCTACTTTTTACATTCATCCGAAAAATCAACATTGTAAATTATCGTGCCCGATTCTTCGCCGGTTCTGAATTTTGATTTCAAGGCGACTTCACTTCAACCGTTTTCGTTTAGACACCGAAAATCCGGAAATGTTCCCGTGAAAATAGATTTATTATTTCGATCAAAACCGAGTTTCTAAATCCTTTTACCATATAGCAAAATAAGTGTTAGAATTCAGTCAAAACCCTGAGATGGCGACACTTGCCGCAAAACACAAAACGACAGTTGAAGAATGTATAGTGAGATTGCTATCACGTGCTGAGAATTCGCGCGGTCTGAAAACAGTCGACGTCGAATCGCGAATCGTTTTGGCGGTTGAAAAGTATATTTTACGTGATGACGAAAAAGCAGGCCATAACGAGATCTCAGAATTCATCGATTCGCTTCGGGCCGACGATCTTTGTTTGATAATTGCCTGCGAAAAAGGTGATGAAACGGCTTGGGGTGACATCGTTCTGAATTTTGATTCGAGTGTAAAATCGGCAGCGTATAAATTTGCAAAAAATAAAGAAGACGCCGAGGATCTTGCGAGTTCGATCTGGGCGGAATTGCACGGATTAAAGCTGGACGCGGAAGGCAAAACGAAGGGAAAGCTTTCATACTATTCAGGCAAAGGAAGCCTCGCCGGATGGCTCAGGGCGGTAACCAACCAGTTGGCGATTGATCAATTTCGCAAGATGAAGCGTCTTGTTCAGACGGAAGACGACCGTGAATTTGAGAATCTTGCACAGGATTCGGCTGAAAAAGCGGATAATAAGATCGTCGTATCCGCATCTGAGAACCCGGAGGAGATATTCAGCGATTCCGAAGCGCAAAAAGATATTGTTGATGCACTTCATAAAGCGATCGCCGGACTAAAGGACGAGGACCGTTTGATAATGAAGCTGTACTATTTTGAAGGGCTAAAGTTGAAAGATATCTCGGAGACATTTGGTTTCCATGAGGCAACGGCCAGTAGGAAGCTTGTCAGGGTTCAAACCGAAATTCGCAAATCGGTCGAGAAGGTTTTGAGCGAAAAGCACGGCTGGAATCAAAACGAGGTAAAAAAGTATTTAACGGAATCTGCCGAGAAGCTAGGTATGAATCTTGAAACTCTTTTTGCGTTGCTTATTGTTTTTTGGATCGTGCAAGAATCGGTCGGGGGTTTCGTTCTCTAAGTGCGGCAGGAGTTTTCAGCCGCAGAGGCGCAACTTCGCTGAGATATTTGAAAACTTACCGAAGATTTGCAAGCGTAAAAGAAGCCATGCTTTTTGACAGACGCTACACTTTTAGGAGAATTGATTTCTCAGCCTCCGGGCGTCTTTTCGGTTAGTTTTATTAGTTATTATGGATTTTGAATTCGACAAAGAAATGGATGCTCTTTTGCGGCAGGCGACGCGAAGCGGTGAGGTAACATCAAACACCGACCTCGATTCGCACCTGGATGCAGACGAGATCTCGATTTTTGCCGAAAATGCTCTACCTGAAAATGCGAAAGCCAGGGTGACAAAGCATTTAGCGGATTGCGACAGGTGTCGAACAATATTAACCAATACGATCACACTAAATTCTGAAGCGGCTAATGAATCCGCTTCAGCTGCTGTTCCTGCAAGAGAAACAGAGGTCGCGAGCGAGGCCGCCGAACCCTGGTATCGAAAGCTTTTTGCAACCCAAAATCTTGTCTACGGATTGGGAGCGTTGGCACTTGTTTTCGCCGGAATGCTCGGATTCCTGGTGGTTCAAAATGCCTTTGGGCCCGGAAGTTCGGAAGTTGCGCAAGAAACCGCAAGCAGCGATTCGGCAGCGAACCGGTCGACTAATTTTGAAGGAGACACAACTCTGGCGGAACCGGAAAATGCGAATTCGAATCTGACTGCGGAGATTCCGGCTGCGGACTCAAACCTTTCCCGGACTGATACCGTTGGCGATGCAAAAGGTGGGGGTGATCCAAACGTTGCTGTTCCAAACGGACCAAGAACGGTGGATTCAGACTCTGTCGGCATGGACAACAGGCCGGGTTATCGGGATCGCGGACGACGCCAGGCGGATCTTAAAGACAAGGTCACAACGGGCGAAGAAAACGATGTCCTGAAAAAACGATCTGATGATCCGGTTGATAAAGAGGTCAGTGAGGCCGAAAGCGCACAGAAGATGTCGCAAAATAAACGGGAAAATCGATACGGAGAAGTTGAACGAAATCGGCCTCCTCCTCCTGCCCCGACGGAAACTAAAACTTCCCGCCGAATGATGAAGCCGAAGCCCCAACGAACCCCGTCACGAAAGGCGGACCGTGCCGCTACTCTGGGTGCTGCGCGGACCGAGGAGAAGGCCGCTAAACGAAAAGAGAAGAACGTACCAAGCACGGTAACTGCGGACCGCTCAGATGATTCCGTACCTTCAACGACAAAAACTATCAATGGAAAAACTTTCCAACGGCGCAATGGTGTTTGGTACGATGATCAATACAATCGTCAGAAAACGAAAAACATCAGAAAGTCGTCGAGTGAATATAGAAAGCTTGATTCAGGATTGCGAACTATCGTCGGCAAATTAGGCGGAACGGTCGTTATCGTATGGAAATCAAAAGCTTACCGGATTCAGTAACGATTCTTGTGAACTTGGAATCGATTCTTTTGCAGGCATCCGGACACTTTCCTCAGTTCAAACTTCACAAAAAAGCGCAAAATCTATATCGACACGTTAGAACGCCTTTTGATTTCAGATCCTAATACAATTCAGCGATTTCGTTGCTCGGCGATCAACCGGACAACCACGTCTTGAACGCATGGAAACCGTGTGAACTTTTTGTAAACTAGTAAATATCCTTTCTCCAAGGTTTCCGTTGCTAAACCCAATCAGTGCAGGGGTTAGCGGTTTCATACCTAAAGCATTCATTTATATAATTTGATACCTTTATACTGTTTCAAGGTAAAAAAAGGTTGTCTTTTAATATAAATTTGTGCAATATTACAGTCATTATCCCTTTATATTTGGCATAACCCCATAATGATGGCAAATGTAATACCAAGCGGGCCTCACTGCGTAAAAATCTCATAACGAAGGAGCTTGAATTGAAAGATGTTTGGAAAGGGAACTAGTAAGGGAACTAGTAATCGAACTAGAAAGAATAACGACAAGGAAACAGAAGAAAAAGACGAACAATTTATAGAGAATGGATTCGGTATAAAAAGGCTTTTCGGGCGCGTTTCTAAGGCCAAAGAAAAGCTTGAAGATAAGGTTGGATCTTATTCGATCGATTTGGTTGATTCAGATGTCGTAACCGCGGAAGACACTTCCGATGATATTCATGAAAGTGGTAAACCTGAAGGGGATATACATATTGAAGCGGGACCTACTGAATCAAATGGAACTAAGGAGAATTATGAAATGACGGAATCGCATGATTTTGACGATAGCGATAACAATGAAACAAACGAGGTTGACGAAACCGAATTCCAGGAGGAATCCGGTGAGAACGGAAACGGAATTCATGAACACTATGAACATAGTCATGCCGGGCCTATGCCCGAACCGGTAAACGAATTTGAACATTCAGCCCGGGAAGACCAGCCGGAAACCGGGGAAACGCATTCTCCAGAGGAACATATCGAAGAAACTTCATTGGTTGAAAATTTTGAAAACCCAACCAAGGAGTCATTCGAAGCTGAGCCCGACAGCCCCTACCTGCAGGTTGATGAGGTCGCAAATGCCGGAAT
>JABDJV010000424.1 GCA_013003295.1 Pyrinomonadaceae bacterium
AAATTAATGATCATTTTGACAGACGGGCGGCCTTACGACCACGATTATGGCGACGCGAAATATGCCAAAGAAGATGTTCGCGAAGCGTTGACGGAAGCCCGTATGAGCGGGATTACGCCTTTTTGTATCACCATCGACCGAGATTCGGAGCAAGAGCTGCGCGATCTATACGGCGAGGTTGGTTACACCATCATTGACGATGTCTTGAGCCTGCCCGAGAAATTACCCAATATTTATCGGCGTTTGACGAGTTAAAGAACCCACTATGTATCCCAAAAAAATAGATTGAAACGATTAAGGAATTTGTTAAATATCAAAAGGAAATAGATTAGACGGTGTATTCCTCCAATGGCGAGATTTAGTAGAGGTGTTCTAAGTTGAATGCCAGTTGAAAAACAATTGATAGAATTAGTACCTCGTCGCCAACGGCGACAAACAGTAAAGCCTAGCGAGAATCGCTGGGAATTGTTATTGAATTTATCGCTGTCGCTGAAAGCGACGAACAAAAAACACGATACCTCAATCAATCGTCAAACTATTAGCCCACATCGTTTTTTCTACGAAGAATCGTGCTCATTTAATTCATCCCGAAGTTGAAAATGAACTGTTTCGCTATATTCATGGAATCGTTGAAAATAACAATTCGAAATTGATAATTCCAAATGGAACAGCATATTCATTTGTTAGTTTCATTGGCGAAGACGATTGAAATTCCAGAATTGATAGGGGATATAAAGCGAGATAGTTCGGTTTGGATAAAAAAGCAGGATTCGCAATTTAGCGATTTCTATTGGCAGAGAGGAAACGGAGCGTTTTCGGTAGGGCAGTTGGAAATAGATGTTGTGAAGAATTACATTGCTAACCAAAAGGCGCACCATCAAGCAAAAGATTTCAAGACGGAATATATAGGGCTTCTGCAGCGATATGATCTTGCATTTGATGAACGATATGTTTGGGATTGAAATTTTGTCGCTCACTTTCAGCGAGCGTTTGGTAATGATTCGTTTTCCTATGGTTTCGGCGAAACGCCTGCACCATAGGCTATATTGTTTGTCACCTTTGGTGACCTTTTTACCGTTCGAATGTTTTAGCGCGTTCCCGTTCCAAAGGTAATTCGGTTTTTTAACGCCAAAGTATTAATTTTTGACTCCTATATTTTTGGATGCATTTCGTTTCATCCATATTTGTAAGATGATTTGCGTGTCAAATTTAGCTTGCAACATAATCAAATCTAGTGCATCCTAATAAATTGATATTCCTTCTCTTTCACATCGACGGTGATTCGCCGATCTAAATTTCTTTTAGAAAAGCGTCTTTTGGATGATTCGAGAGTTGGTTGGCAATAACCACAGAAGTTGCTCTTTTTCACAGAGCATCCGAAACCCGATTCTTCGCAGACAGACCGTTTCTCCGAATACAATCTAATTCGAAGCTTCTTTTCATGCCCAATGGGCAAAGCTAGAATACTAGTTTTTAATAGAACCTTAATCGAAATACCGAGCGATCAAGCCGATCTCCGTTTAATACCGGAATAAAGGTGATCGCAACAGGTGATTTTCGTCTAAGGCAACCGAATTTATATAGGTATGTCTGGAAGCTCACGGTTGAGCTCGACACCTACTAACTGTGCAGGCAGAAGAAAAGCCTGCAAACGTAAAAATATTTTACAAGGAACAATATGACATTTTCAGATTTGGGATTACGAGATGCGCTTTTGAATAAGTGCGAATCCCTTGACTACTCAGAACCGACACCAATTCAAGAACAGGCGATTCCTGTTGTCCTCGACGGTGCCGATCTCATTGGCTGTGCAGAAACCGGAACCGGAAAAACCGCAGCATTTTTACTACCCATAATTCAACGGCTCGCCGCTAGAAACAAACCCGGCGTAAAAGTTTTGATCGTTGCTCCGACGCGAGAGCTCGTTATGCAGATCGAACAGGAATACATAAAATTTGCGAACAAGAAAATGCGTTGCGTAAGCATAATCGGCGGAGCGAGTATGAACCGTCAGCTCAATGCCCTAAGACGCGGAGTGAATGTGATAATCGCAACACCCGGCCGTCTTCTCGATCACGTAAAACGCGGGACGGTGAATTTGGCAACGGTCGATACATTGGTCTTAGATGAAGCCGATCGAATGCTCGATATGGGCTTTTTGCCGGCGATCAAAGAAATATTGAGTAACGTACCGTCTAAGAGGCAGACGCTACTATTTTCAGCAACGATCTCGGATTCGATCAAAACGTTGGCCTATTCGATGATGGACGACCCTGAGGTTATTGAAGTGAGCAGGCAAAACCGCACCGCGAGAACCGTAAATCAGGTTGCTTATCCGGTTGCCACTGCATCAAAAACAGCACTTCTGCTCGATTTACTCGAGACGAATAACTTCGAAAAAGTTTTGGTCTTTACGCGAACAAAACGAGGAGCCGACCGGATCGCTCACATTCTTACGGCCCGTGAGTTGCGCGCGAACCGGATTCACTCCAATCTCTCGCAATCGCAGCGGGAAAGGGCCTTGAAAAACTTCAAAATAGGCAAAACGAGGATCTTGGTGGCCACAGATATTGCCTCGCGCGGTATCGATGTTGATTCCGTCTCGCACGTTATAAACTACGACGTTCCAGAAGCGCCTGAAGATTATGTGCATCGCGTCGGCCGGACCGGACGGGCAGGAAACGAAGGTCAGGCGATCACGCTTGTGACGCCAAATGAAGAATTGGCGATGCGCGGTATCGAACGGCTTACCGAACAAAAGGTTGACCGGGTTGTATTGCCTGATTTCAACGGAAACGGGCCTATGGGACTGCTCAACGGATCTGGCAAGCAAAACCGATCAAACGGTTTTAAGAAGAAAAGATCCGGCCGAGCATTTCGCTCGAGAAGGTCACGAAAATGATCCGCATTGTGTAGTTTCTCAAATAGAAGACGGTTTTTGCGTGATGCCTTACGAATTCATGACCGCAACCTGTCTTCTTCCTTTTTAAGAATGAAAAAACAATTACAG
>JABDJV010000426.1 GCA_013003295.1 Pyrinomonadaceae bacterium
GGTTTTCATAGATGCAGATAAAGAAAACTATTCGAATTATTTCGATCTTGTTTTTTCAAAAATGCCTATTGGCGGAGTGATCATCGCCGACAACGTGCTTTGGAGCGGTGACGTTTTAAACGCTGCCAGGGGTGATGACGTAAAAGAATCAACCCGGGCGCTGCATGATTACAATGTGAAAGTTAATTCAGATAAACGGGTCAGCAATATTTTGTTTGCAGTTCGGGATGGTTTGATGATCTCGAGAAAGGAGGCTGACTAGATGGCAAAAGCGAAACTGAAAACGACGAAAAATAACTCGAGCGTAAAAGATTTTCTTGACTCGATTAAAGATGAATCGAAACGAAAGGACTGCAGACAGATCGCGAAAATGATGCGAAAGGCAACAGGCAAAAATGCGAAAATGTGGGGCACAAGTATCGTCGGCTATGACGAGTACCATTACAAGTATGAATCGGGACGCGAGGGAGATTTCTTCCGAGTTGGTTTTGCACCGCGTGCGCAGTCAATAACCCTTTACATTATGGACGGTTTTGGAAAATATGATCGGCTTATGGCGAAACTTGGAAATCACAAGACCGGAAAATCATGTCTGTATATTAAGCGTTTGAGCGATGTCGATGTTGATGTCCTCGAGGAGCTGATAGCTGAATCGCTGCGGCATTTCGAGAAGAAATATGGGAAAAGTTAAGGAGTAACATGAGCGAAAAAAACAAAGTTTGGTTTATAACGGGGAGTTCGACAGGATTTGGAAGGGAGTTGGCGGAGCAGTGCCTTGAGCGAGGGTACAAGGTTGTTGCGACCGCAAGAAGAATTGAGGATGTGCAGGACCTGGAGGAGAAATACCCCGAATCTGCATTGGCCGCACAGCTAGACGTTACGAAAGATGAGGAAGTCAAGAATTCGGTTGCAAAGGCGACCGAGAAGTTTGGCACCGTTGATATTTTGGTCAATAACGCCGGCTACGGGCTTGGCGGCGGGATCGAGGAACCTTCAATGGATCAGATTCGCCATCAATATGAGACCAACGTTTTTGGTGTTATCCGAGTCATGCGTGAAGTTCTGCCTATGATGCGCGAAAAGAAGAGCGGGCACATTGTAAATTTGTCGTCGGTTGTCGGCATCAAGGCCTTTGCTTCGACCGGATATTATTCTTCGACCAAATTTGCTCTTGAGTCTTTATCGGAGGCGCTTTCGCAGGAAGTGGAACATTTAGGAATAAAGGTAACCTTGGTGGAGCCCGGCGGATTCAGGACCGATTTCGCCGGAAGGTCGTTTACGCAGCCGGAAAACAGGATCGAAGATTACATAACTTCTGAGAGGATCGACGCCATCGGTGAATATCACAATAATCAGCCAGGCGATCCTGTAAAGGGGGCCAAGGCGATGATCGATATGGTCGAGGCCGAAAATCCGCCTTTGCGTCTTCCGCTCGGTGAAGACGCCGTTACAGCAATCGATGAAAAACTTGAAGCAGTGCGGCAAGATATCAATGAATGGCGCGAGGTTGCGATCGATACAAAAGTTGATGAAGAACAGGCGGACGGTGTTGGGGGCTAAACAAAGGTTTTCTCAGGAAGAAGGAAATGGTTTTTCAATTGCCGCTAGCTTTTGACAGTGGATTGGATGTATTTTTCATTCTTGGCTTTAGCCATAGATTTTTCTGGGTTAAAACCAATGGAAAACTGTTTTTCCAGATGTTTGGCTGAAGCCAGGTTGGGGGTGTCCAATTTGTCCCACTAGCTAAAGCTAGTGGCAATTTATCTAAGCCACAATTCAGCAAATGGAACGCTAGACTATCCGCTAAGAAATATGGAACTTAAAAAATTAGGCAAAACTGATCTTGAAGTGAGCCGTTTGGGGTTTGGCGGAGCGGAGATCGGTCAGCAGGAAGCGACACAAGAAACGGTGACCGAATTGTTGAATTCGGCGATCGATGCCGGATTGAATCTGGTCGATACGGCTGCTGCCTACTGGAAAAGTGAAGAAATGATCGGTAATGCGATCAGAGGACGTCGAAAAGAGATCGTCTTGATCTCGAAATGCGGTGCGGTCGATGGATTTACCCGAAGCGATTGGACCAAAAAAGGGATTCTCGAAACGATCGAACGAAGTCTACAGCGTCTTCAAACAGACTACCTGGATATTGAGCAGCTCCACTCCTGCAGCAGCGAGATCCTGGAGCGCGGCGAGGTGATCGAGGCGCTGATCGTAGCAAAGGAACGCGGGCACATACGTTACGCCGGCTATTCCGGGGACGGCGAGGATGCAGTAACGGCGATCAGAACAGATTTTTTCGACACACTTCAAACCTCCGTTTCGATAGCCGATCAAGAGGCGATCGATCTTACGATCCCGCTCGCCAAAGACGGAGAAATAGGTGTCATTGCGAAACGTCCCATCGCAAATGCGGTTTGGCGGCACGACTCAAAACCTGCTGATGCATATCATCACGAATACTGGGATCGTGTTCAGGATCTGCAGTACGATTTTCTTGAAGGCGATCTGACAGAGTCGGTTGCAAGAGCGTTGAGTTTTACCCTCTCGGTAGACGGTGTTGCGACGGCGATAGTCGGTACGACGAAGCCGAGCCGCTGGCAGGAAAACGCAGAAATGCTTGAGCAGGTAGATTTTTCAAGTGATGATTTTCGACGGATCCGCGAACGTTGGCAAGAGATTTCAAAAGGGAAAAGCTGGAAGGGCCAAATTTAAGCAAAAGTTGTTTTCCAGAGAATAAGCATTACTAAAAGAGGCAGCGTAATGATATTTGTATTTTTAACTTGCCACTAGCTTTAGCTAGTGGGTCGAGTTTTCTTCCTTTTTCTTGGATTTAGCCGAAAGGGGTTGATTAGGCTAAAGCAACAGGGAATCAGCATTTATAAGGTGTTTGGCTAAAGCCATTGAATCTGCCAGAGATATTCCACTAACTAAAGCCAGTGGCAAGTTAAAAGAGAAGTCTCGAATTTTGCCAAAAGAAAGATTAGACATGCCATACGTAAATGTAAAAGTTGCAATAGATGGTGTGAATAAACGAAAGAAAAACAAATTGTTGAGGAAATGAAGCAAACGCTGGTAAATGTTTTTAACAAGAAGCCTGAACATACATATTATTATTGAAGAAATTAAACCTGAGAATTGGTGTTTCGCGGGAATGTTGACAACAGAATATCGAACAAAGGGAGATTAAATGAAAGCGATTAGAATTCACGAATTTGGCGGCGCGGAAAATCTGCGGGTTGATGAGATCGACAAACCCACGGCCGGTCCGGGCGAAGTATTGATAAAGATGGAAGCCGCCGGGATCAATTTCGCCGATACAATGCTTCGTCAAAACAAGTATCTTTTTACTCCGGATTTGCCTTTTACAATGGGTTTTGAAGTTTCCGGTACGGTTGAAGAGGTTGGTGAAGGCGTCGAACATTTAACAATTGGAACAAAGGTTGTTTCGATGATGAAGGGCGGTTGTTACGCCGAGTATGTCGCAGCAAAGGCAGCGACGACATTCCCGATCCCGGCCGAACTTAATCCGTCAGAGGCGACCGCTCTGCTTGTACAGGGGTTGACTGCTCTCGGTTTACTCCAAAGCCTCGAAGAGGGTCAAAACATTTTGATCCATGCAGCGGCGGGCGGCGTCGGAACCTTATTGGTTCAACTCGCGAAGCTAAAAGGCGCAAAAGTTATTGGAACCGCTTCAACTGCGGCGAAACTCGAAAAGGCTCGGACACTTGGTGCGGATGTAGGGATCAATTATACGGAAGACGACTGGACGCAAAAGGTCCTCGATGCAACCGATGGAAATGGCGCCGACATAATCATCGAAATGGTCGGCGGTGAAATGGGTAAAAGGAACTTTGAGTGTCTTGCAGTAAAGGGCGAAATGATCGTCTATGGCGCGGCAAGCGGGGAAGACTTTCAAATCTCGGCTCTAAGTCTGCTCGGAAAGATGCAGACCGTCAGCGGCTACAATTTGAATCTTGAAACTCCGGCAAATATGGCGAATTTTACCGTCGAATTGATGAAGCGGCTAGGCGAAGGCAATTTGGAGGTCTCGGTGATGGAATTTCCGCTCGAAGATGCCGCAGAGGCGCATAAGGCGATTGAAAATCGTCAGACCACTGGAAAGGTTGTTCTTACGACTTAGGGTTTTGATCTGGGTCGATTTGACAACTTGGCGTCAACGGCTGAATCCTCCATCTTATGAGCACTGAAATTCGAGATCTTGTTTCAAGACATTACAGTTTGAAGGTAAAAAAAATTGATCGACTTGAGGGTTTTGGAAGCGAAAATTATAAGATCTCCTCGGATGCCGGTACTTTTGTATTGAAGTTTTATAGAGCTGACCAAGACACTTACCTAAGGGAATTGCTGGAAGCGGAAAACCTCTATTTGCAGAAGCTAGGCCGAGAGCGAAAAGGATTTTTCCCGATTCCGCAGGAAGATAAAAGCCGAGACTGCCTCTCCTATTCCGAATCAAAACAAAAATACTTCAGACTTTTAACTTTCCTCGAGGGCGAACTTTTCGCAGAGGTCGAACACTCTGACGGGCTTTTGAGATCCTACGGAAAAGCCGTTGGCGAGATGAACGCGAAGGCGTTTGGGTTTAGGCACATTGCCACCGAAACCAGAAAATTTGAATGGGATCTGAACAAATTCGAACTTAGCCGGGAGTGCATTCGGTTTATTGAGAATTTAGCCGATCGAAAACTGGTCGAATACTACTTTCTTAAGAATAAAGAACATGTTCAGCCGAAACTCGAGCAATTGCGAAAATGCGTAATTCACGGGGATGTTAACAGTAGAAACGTAGTCACGAAGAACGGCGAAGTATCGGGCATATTTGATTTTGGCGATATCAATTATACGGCTCTTATCAACGAACTGGCCATCGCAGCTACCTACGGACTCTTTGGAAAAGAGGACATAATCGGGGCAGCCGCAAAAATCGTTGAAGGCTATCATGAAGTTTGTCCTTTGGATGAAATCGAGATCGAAGTCCTCTATTGGCTTATTGCAACGAGAGCTTCGATCAACGTTTGTCAGGCGGCAAAGATAAAACATGAGGGCCGCAATTCGGAATACTCCCAGATCACTGTGAAACCGGCATGGGATGTTCTGACGCGTTGGATACGAATCAACCCTTTGCGGTTTGAAGATGCGATAAGAACATCGGTCGGATATGGCTCCAGGATCTCTTCGTCGATTGCACCGGATATCGAAAAACGCAGCCGTCATACCAGCAAGGCGCTTTCGCTCCAGTTTTCCGAACCGATAAAAATGACCGGAGCTGCGTTTCAGTATATGTACGATGCTTCAGGAAAAACCTATCTTGACTGCTATAACAACATTCCCCAGGTTGGACATTGTCACCCGCACGTCGTCGAAGCCGGCCAGCGCGCCATGGCCCAGCTCAATACCAATACCCGATATCTGAATGATTTTTACAATGAATATGCCGAAAACCTTTTAGAAAAGTTTCCGGAAAATCTGACAAAGGTGTTTTTTGTAAATTCCGGAAGCGCAGCTAGCGACCTTGCGATCCGACTTGCAATGGCGCACACAGCGCAACAGGGGATCGTAGTGATGGAACACGGCTATCACGGCAATACGCGGGTCGGGATCGACATAAGCCATTACAAATACAATAGAAAAGGCGGAACCGGAAAGTCAGACGCGATTCTGGAAGCAGAGATTCCGGATACCTATAAAGGAAGATTTCGGAATAATGATGGCACCGCCGGGCGTCAATATGCCCAGTCAACGATCTCGAAATTAAATGACGGAGGAATGAAGCCAGCTGCGTTTATCGCCGAACCGATTGTCGGATGCGGTGGACAAATTCCGCTGGCGAAGGATTATCTAAAAGAACTTTACCCGTTCATACGTGAGCAGGGCGGAGTTTGTATCAGCGATGAAGTCCAAACAGGATTTGGGCGTCTGGGCAAGTATTTCTGGGGCTTTGGGATGCATGACGTTGTTCCCGATATTGTTGTGATAGGAAAGCCTATGGGCAACGGACATCCGCTGGCGGCGGTCGTTACGACGGATGAGATCGCCGAATCTTTTGAGACCGGAATGGAGTTCTTTAGCTCATTTGGCGGGAACCCGGTTTCGTGTGCTATCGGGCAGGCGGTTTTGGATGTTTTAGATGAAGAGAAATTACCGGAGAACGCGAAAACAGTTGGCGTTTATTTGTTGGAACTATTAGAAGAACTGGTCGGGAAGTATGAAGTCTGCGGAGACGCCCGCGGCGAAGGATTGTTTCTTGGATTAGAACTGGTAATTGACGAGAAAAGTAAGAAACCGAATCGAGAACTGGCCTCTTTGGTGCAGAATAAATTAAAAAAACAGGGAATAATGGTCGGGACTGACGGGCCTTTTGTAAATGTGATAAAAGTAAAACCGCCGATATGTTTTACAAAAGAGAATGCTGACGAACTGGCACGTGCAATTCATGTGATTATACGGGGAGTCTTATGAAAACTAATTTGGTCGCAGCAATTTTTCTTTGTTTCACGTTAACGTTTTTTTCGTTTTCCCAGGACGATAGTACTAATGAACGTGGCGCGCTTGCGAATCTCGGACGGTGTCTAGA
>JABDJV010000451.1 GCA_013003295.1 Pyrinomonadaceae bacterium
GTCTTGATCTCAGACGCTACGGATGATTTTAAATCAACATACGGCACCTATTACCTCTATGTTGAGAACGCGGATGAATCAATGGCGAAAGCGCTCAACGCGGGCGGGACCTTGGTAACGGAAGTCGCCAATATGGATTATCAGGATCGGCAGGGCGGAGTGAAGGATCCGGCCGGGAATATTTGGTGGGTCTCTCAGCGTTTGGTTGATGAGCCATACTAAGACCGATCCCTAGAAAAAACGAGCAATTACGCAAACACGGAGCGTTTTTCGATCTCGTCTGAATTCTCAGTTTCCTTTTTGGGCGGCAATATATTTGCTTCTTCGGCGGGAAGCGGCTTCCAGATTTTATCTTTATTTAAGGTAAGGGCGACCGCGATAACAACCGTCATGATCCGTACCGCGTTTGCAAGCCAACCACCGAGTGCGGTCTCATCCACTGCAAAGACCATCCACCAAAAATTCATCAGAAAGTGCAACCCAAAAGGCACCCACAAGTTGTCTTGCCAACGCATAAAAGTCCAGGCGAAAAACACGCTTCCAAGCCCGGTTATCGCGGTGATCCCGACAAAATCCCAAACACCTTTTGATTGAGACATATGTCCCAGTCCGAATAATATCGAGGGTAATAATACCGCCGACCAAAACCCAACTCCGGTCCGGCGATAAAGTTGTCTGAAAATATATCCCCGAAAGACGACTTCTTCGGCAAACGGCGAGATGATCGCAAAGGCGGCTAAATTTAGCAGCAACAATTTTGGAGATATGCTCGAAGTAAACGCGAAACCGATTAGTATCGGAAGCGTAGCGAGAGACGAAAATGCCGCCGCCCGCCCAAGCGGCGCGCGCAAGCCCAATTCTTTCAGGGCCTTTCCGGGCCCGACACGATAGACAAAGATCAGTCCGGCCATGCAGACAAGTATTTGCAGGAGATTGGTTATGACGCTAAAACCGGCCGAACCAAAGAAATCCCGCAAGCCGAATATCTTGAGAATGCCTTGAAGTTGGTAGGCAAAAAGAAAGACAAAGCCGGCAACTATTGCTCCAAATATCCGCTTGTTTTTCATGTTTTTTCGCCCCTGCAGAAAGCTCTAAGCAATGTTGGTTTCCATGCCTTAAAGATGCTCGCTCGTGCCTTTTTGTTAACAGGCATAAAACTCCCGAATGCGTAATAACAATTCAAAAATACATCCCACAGCACAAAAAGTTGACTTTCCTAAATAGTTGCAGATAAGATACTTCCCAAGCCTATAACGAATTATAATCGCGACGCCTTGGTCTTTAGGGTTTGGTCTGACGAATTTCTTAAATTTCTTTTCGGTCATTCCGGTTCCGTAGATCGCCTTGCCAAGGCCTTAATTACCCATTTCCGCCGCGGTTTTATGAGAGGGGTTACAGAAAACACGACAAGAGGGTCCGTCTATGGCAACGACACAGGAAAACAGATCGCTGAGCATTGCCACACCGCTCGGAAAGGATTTCTTATTGCTAAATGAATTTTTCGCGACCGAGGGAATTTCCGAGCTCTTTTCCTGCGAAGTCGAACTCCTGCACGAAGAAGACGAAGCCGGGCATAAACCGACCGATATTGACGTAACCTCGATCCTTGGACAGGCCGTCACTATTTCAATCACCCAAAGCGATGGGACAAGCCGTACGCTTAGCGGAATAGTCAATTCATTCTCAAGGGGTAATCGGACAACCCGCTTTTCCTGCTATCACGCTACCATTGTTCCGCACGTGTGGCTTCTGACTCAGATCTCGCAAAGCCGCATTTTCCAGCAAAAAAGTGTTCCCGATATCTTAAATGAGGTATTTAAGGGCTTTGAAGTTACCTACGAGATCAGGGGAGAATTCGAACGGAGAAACTACTGCGTCCAGTATCAGGAAACCGATTTTGATTTTGCCTCGCGGCTGATGGAAGAGGAGGGTATTTACTACTACTTCGTGCATGCCGACGGATCGCATAAAATGATAATTGCCAATACACCTCAATCGCATAAGGATGTTCCTGTAAAAAGCGAGATTGATTATTCCGTAGAAGTTTCGGATGAGGAGGGATTTGTCGGATCGATCAGGGATCTCTGGGTGGATTGCCGGCTCCAGACCGGGAAGTATACGCTCTGGGACTACACCTTTCAGCTTCCTACAAACAAACTGAGCGTTGAGCAGCCCAGCTTCTTTAAAGTCGGAGAAAATCGTAAGTTGGAGAATTACGAGTATCCGGCCGGTTATGCCAGAAAATACGACGGAATCGATCGGGCTGGCGGGGAGGTTCCCGACGATCTGCAGAAGGTCTTTAAAGATAATCAAAGAACCGTTGAAAATAGGATGAAAGCGCTTGATTCCCAATACAAGACCCTTTCCGGGAGTTCTGACTGCGCTTCACTTACGGCCGGTCACAAATATTCATTGTTAAAGCATCCGAACCCGGAAATGAACGCTCAGTATCTGGTTACGACGATAGACTACAAGGCCAAGCAAAGCCCGGATTACATATCTGACGAAGACCAGGGAGATACATATTCAAGTAGTTTCACTTGTATTCCCTATGGAGCGGGTGCGCCTGACTATTGTCCGCCGCGCAAAACTCAAAAACCGATCGTTTACGGAACTCAAACGGCGCTGGTTGTTGGGCCGGGCGGTGAAGAGATATTTACCGACAAATTCGGGCGGGTCAAAGTGCTGTTTCGATGGGACCGACATGGGCAGGCGAACGAAGGAAGTTCGTGCTGGATACGCGTCGCTCAATCCTGGGCGGGAAACCGCTGGGGGATGATGTTTATTCCGCGCGTCGGGATGGAAGTAATCGTAAGTTTTGAAGAGGGTGACCCGGACCGGCCGATCATTGCCGGCTGCGTCTACAATCCCGAGACCATGCCGCCTTATGAGCTCCCGGATGAAAAGACCAAGGCGATGATCAAATCTGATTCGAGCAAGGGGGGCAAAGGATTCAATGAGATCAGGTTTGAGGATGAAAAGGGCAGCGAGCAGGTATTCATTCACGGCGAAAAGAATCTGGATACGCGGGTCAAAAACGATTCGCTATCTTTTATTGGAAAAGACCGTCACCTGACCATCGAAAATAACCAACACGAAAAAGTAAAAAGAGACAAACATATCGATGTCGGCGGCGATCGAAATGAAAAAGTAACCGGTTCGGTTTCGCTGAAGGTAGACAGCGATGTTCAGGAAAAGGTAGGGCAGAAATACGGTCTCGATGCGGGAATGGAAGTTCATATAAAATCGGGAATGAATTTAGTGGTCGAGTCAGGGACCAATCTGACGCTGAAGGTGGGCGGGAACTTCGTAAACATTAATCCGGGCGGCGTATTCATAAAAGGCACCATGGTAATGATCAATAGCGGCGGCGCTGCTGGTTCGGGAGCAGGAGCAAATCCGGATCTTCCGAAAGCTCCAAAAGAAGCTGACCATGCCGATCCCGGAATGAGGACCGAACCGCCAAAGCCCGAAAAGCCTCCAAAAAGGCCGACATTTGAGAGCCCGGCGGCGATAGTTATGGTCAATGCTGCCGAATCGGGAATACCATTTTGTGAGATCTGTTCGAGGCAAAAACACTAGAACGTGAGTAAAGTTGAACGCACAAACAAGTATTTGTTCAGAAAGGGGACCCATTCATATGCTGTATTGGATGGGGCATCGGTAGTTGACCTGCCGATGAAACTCTTTGATATGAAGCCGCACAATGTATGTC
>JABDJV010000457.1 GCA_013003295.1 Pyrinomonadaceae bacterium
GGAATCGGTTGTCGATTGGGCGAGATCAAACAATTTGGTGACAACGTGTGCGGATACTAATTCCGAATTTAACTATTTTGATGCGGATTGGAAGAAGGCAAGATTAGTCGTTTTTGGCTCAGAGGCTCACGGGTTGGACCGATTCGAGCGGGATTTGATGGAAGAAACGATTTCGATTCCAATGGCTAACGGTGTTGAGAGTCTGAATATTGCTGTTTCGTGCGGTATTATCGTGTTCGAGGCAATCAGGCAAACGTGACGCGAAATCACTCTTCTTCCGGTTTTGCCGAAACCTTTTTCTCCCGCATCTCTTTTGTCTTTTCTTCGAAGACCTTCTGAGCTTCAGCGTTATCGATTATGGCAAGTCCTAGTGCTATTTCGTTCTCTAATACCCCAATATTTACCGGATCGACTCCCTCGCGAATCAATTCTTCCGCTTTTTCGAAAGAGATCTTCGCATTTTTATAATCGTATTGGAGCAAATAGGCCCGCCCCAGGAGGAAATAATCGATTGAATCTTTCGGATTGACTGCGTTGGTGGCGCTATACTGCGTCGGATCGCGGTCAACATTGCGTCGATTCTTTTCAAATGAGGTCAATGGAAGATTTTGGGTCTGCGTAGGTATAACCCCTTCATCCGTTGACGGCGACATGCTCGACCAAATGTAGTAGGCAGCAAAAGCCAAGATTGCGAAAAGGAATACCCAGGGCAACATCGAAAGGAGCGTGCCGACGAGTCCGTCGCCCGCGTTTTCATCCATGCGATACGACTTGATATCCTGATGTGTTGCTTTGACGCTTGGATCGCCCTCGGATTTTTTCGTCGAACCATCCGCGAGAATCGAAACGGAGCTATTATTGCCGTTGTTCACAGGAATCGTTATCTGTTCGTCTAATTCGACGTTATTTTCGTTTCCTGAGCCCCCTAAAACCGCACTGTTTACAAGCGGTGGGCGAACCGACGCAACTGTCTCTTCTTCGAGAAGGTCGATTTCATCCGTTGAATTATCTTTACCGACAGACATTTCCACATTGCGTTCTTTGATCTTCACGACAACAGCGGTTAGATTGTCTTCCGCGCCCCTTTCGTAACAAACTTTCTTGATGTACTTACAGACGGCAAATGTATCTTCTTCGGAATGGAGCAAATCCCTGAGTTCTTCATCGCTAATATGCCGTGTGACACCATCTGAACAAACCAAAAACGTCGTATCGGGTTCGAACATGATGGTCTTCATATCGATCTCGACCAACTCTTCTGCACCAAGCGCCCGGCTGATAACATTTCGGCTCGGGTGGGTTTCAGCCTGCAGAGGCGTCATCCTTCCCGCCCGTACTTCCTCTTCGACCACCGAATGGTCTTGAGTTTCCCGATACAAATTCCCGTCCGAATCGAGCCGGTATAACCTGGAATCACCAACGTGACCGATTGTGGCAACATTGCCGTTGATGTGAAGCGCGACGACCGTCGTCGCCATTGTACTCAGCTGCGGAATATCACTGGCCATGTGAAAAATCGCGCTGTTGGCCTGACGTATAGCAGCTTCCATTCTTTCTTCAGCGTCACCATCCTGTCTTAAGTTGACAAAAGCTTCGCCGAGAATCTCCATCGCCATTTGCGAGGCGACATCGCCCGCCTGGGCGCCCCCAACCCCATCTGCGACGGCAAAGAGCCCGCTTTCCCGAAGATCCAAGAATGAATCCTCGTTCTGAGGTCTTTTTTCACTTAGGCCTTTGTCCGAAACGGACGCCGAATTGACCTGCAAATTGTTTTGCGTCATTTTTTCTCCAAGTTCGTTCAGGCGAACAGAATAACATAACTGCAAAATTTGAGTTATCGATAATGTTATCGACGCCCGGTTGAATATTGATTCAGATTTATCTGTCTGTCAACCGAATTTCGATGGGAGAAGGCCATCAACATTCCTAACATAATGAAGCTGGTGATCAAACTGAATCCGCCATGACTAACGAAAGGAAGTGTAATTCCGGTCATCGGAAGTGCGCGGGTAATCCCTCCGATATTCACAAGTGCCTGAAATCCTATAAACGCTGTAAGGCCGATACAGCATAGCTTGCTAAACATGTCGCGGCAATCAAGAGCCGTCCTTACGCCTGCGCTGACAAAGATCAGTAAAGCAAAAATGATCAATAAACCGCCAAGAAGTCCGAGCTCTTCAGCAATTGCGGCATAAATGTAGTCGGAATCCGCGACCGGTATCAGCTCGACAAATCCCAGCCCTAAACCGCGCCCCGTTGTTCCGCCAGACGCAACACCAT
>JABDJV010000460.1 GCA_013003295.1 Pyrinomonadaceae bacterium
TCGGAAAGGAGGGGTGCGGCTTCAGCCGCGGAGTGGTTGCTACCGTTATTTACTGGCACAGTATTGAGAAAAATTAAACTAGTGGTAATCCTCTGTAGTAAGTGGCGCGTTGCTAGAGAAACAACCACCCCGTCAGCCGAAGCGGCTGCCACCCCTCCTTCGAAAGGAGGGGAGTTTTAGAAAGAGAATAAACGCCCGGAGGCCGGTGCATAAAGTTAATCCGTATTCATTCACGGTTTTTAAAGATGAAAAGATACAAAACAGTAGAAGAATTTATCAAGAGCCAAACGCAGTGGAAGAAAGAGTTGATCGCTCTCCGAAAGATCATAAATTCCACCGAGCTGGTTGAAACGGTGAAATGGGGAATGCCCGTCTATACAGTTGGCGGGAAAAACGTTGTCGGGATCGGATCCTTTAAATCCTATGTCGGCGTTTGGTTTTATCAGGGGGCATTTCTTAAAGACAAACACAAGAAGCTTATCAATGCACAGGAGGGCCGGACAAAGGGTATGCGTCAATGGCGAATGAAATCCGCCGACGAAATCGATGAAAAACTCCTCATCGAATACCTTGAAGAGGCTATTCAAAACCAAAAAGACGGGAAAGAGATCAAACCGGAGAAAAAAGCGCTTATTATCCCGGATGAATTAAAAAAAGCTCTCAAGGATGATTCAAAACTGAAAAAGGCTTTTGAAAAGTTTACGCCCGGCAAGCAAAAGGAGTTTGCCGAATATATTTCGGAAGCGAAACAGGACGCGACAAAGCAAAAAAGGCTCGCTAAGATAGCGCCAATGATTCTTGAAAACGTAGGGTTAAACGACAAATACAAATAATGAAAATAGTAATAATTGGCGGAAACGGAACGATCGGAAAAAAAGTATCCGAACACTTCTCGCAAAAACATGAGGTATTGATCGCGTCCCGAGATTCAGGGGATTTGAAGGTCGATATCGCCGACTCCGGCTCAATAGATTCGCTGTTTGAATCGGTGAAGGATATTGACGCGCTGATATGTATCGCCGGCGACGCAAAATGGGACAAGTTTGAAAACCTGTCGGAAGAGGATTTTTATATTGGCATCAAGAGCAAAATGATGGGCCAGGTAAACCTCGTTCGCATCGGAAAAGATCATATCAATGAAGGCGGCTCGATCACATTGACGACGGGAATTCTTGCGGACGACCCGGTGGAAATGACAACGAGTGCGGCGATGGTAAATGGCGGGGTCCACAGCTTTGTAAAAGCGGCGGCACTCGAATTGAAACGCGGGGTGCGCGTAAATGTTGTCGCCTCCGGATTGGTGGAGGACGCCGTTGATAAATACCGCGATTATTTCCCCGGTCATAATGCGATCCCCATGGAGAAGGTTGTAAATGGATACGTCAGAAGCGTCGAGGGTAAAGGAAACGGCGAGATCATCAGGATCTACGATTGAAGCTTAAGCGCAACCCCTTCTTCTTTGCGCCCTTCGCGCCTTTGCGGGATATTTCTTATCTTCTTCCCGTCGTAAACAAATCGATGCAGGAGTTTCCCGCAAAGGCGCAAAGGGGCATAAGTAAAGGCCTTAAATGACCGAAAAGATAATAATCCAGGGGATCCCGTACGACGAAAAGTCTTCATACTTACAAGGCGCAAGACAGGCGCCGCCATTGATCAGAAAGCTCTTTCATTCCTCTTCTACAAACTACTTCGCGGAAAACGGCGTCGATACGAATTCGCCATATGTTGTCGATAAGGGCGACTTTGAAATCAAAGAGTACTTCGATATTGAAGGCATCACTGCCAGGCATTTGGAAGATAAGTCTAGAATAGTAACGCTCGGCGGCGATCATTCGATCACGTTCCCGATAATCAAAGCATTTGCGAAAACTCATTCGAAGATCGATCTCCTCCATTTTGATGCACATCCTGACCTATACGATGAATTGGGCGGTGATAAGCATTCTCACGCGTGTCCATTTGCGAGGATAATGGAGGAAGGCTGCGTTTCAAGGTTGGTTCAGGTTGGAATCAGAACGCTAAATACTCACCAGAAGTCCCAGGCCGAAGTATTCGGTGTCGAGATCCATGAAATGAAAGATCTCGATATTTCAAAGATTCCCGATTTTGAAAATCCGGTTTATATTTCGCTTGATATGGACGCCTTCGATCCGGCATTCGCTCCGGGAGTTTCGCACCATGAACCGGGCGGTTTAACATCACGGCAGGTGATAGAAATAGTTCAAAACATTAGACAAACGGTTATCGGGGCGGATATTGTAGAATACAATCCAAAGAGAGATATCCAAGATATTACCGGGGCCTTATGCGCCAAGATGCTTAAAGAATTCCTGGGCAAAATGCTCGAAGAAAAAGAACAGCGCCCCGAATAGCTCAGCATAATAGTATGAACAAATACAGACTCTTAGTTTCAATTGGCCTGATTTCGATTCTCGCTGGTTCCTTACTGGCACAGGTGAAAGCGATAAAGGCCGGACGATTGATCGATACGGAAAAGGGCACGGTCCTCGCAAACCAGACAATTGTTGTCGACGGTGAAATGATCAAGGCCGTGGGCCCGAATGTGCCGATTCCTGAGGGTGCCGAGATAATCGACCTCTCAAACGCGACCGTTCTACCCGGCCTGATCGATTGTCACACACATATAACCGGGCAGGCTTCTGATCGACGCCGGTTTCAGAACCCTTTTATTGATACCGCCGTTATCGCGCATATATATCCGAAGAGAACGCTGTTGGCCGGATTCACGAGTGTAAGAAACTTAAGTGCCGGATCCTTTACCGATGTGTATCTCAAGCGCGCCATTGACAAGGGCGTTTTGGACGGACCGCGTATGCAGGCGGGCGCATTTTATATCGGGTCGACCGGCTCGCATGGTGACGTGATCGGGTTGTCGCCGCTCCGTAGCTCAAAGCTACCGCCGGAAATGTCGGGTATTGCGGATGGTGTTGACGAAGTCCGCAAGAAGGTCAGATATCTGGTGAAATACGGCGCTGACGTGATCAAATTTGGCGCAAGTGCAGGTGTCTTGAGCGGTGAGGACAGCGTTGCTGCACCGCAATACTCTCAGGAGGAAATGAATGCGATCGTCGAAGAAGCGCATATGTGGGAACGCAAAGTTGCCGCCCATGCTCATGGCGCCGAGGCAATAAAAATGGCGGTAAAGGCAGGCGTCGATTCGATCGAACACGGAAGTCTGATCGATGCGGAAGGAATTCGCATGATGAAGGAAAAAGGTACATATCTCGTAGCCGATGTTTATGTTGACGACTACATTCTGGAAAATTTTGCAAGATTTGGAGCGTCGCCAAAGATCATTGAAAAAGAGAAGATCGTCGGCCTAGCGCAGCGGCAAAATTTTCAGAAGGCATTTCGTGCGGGAGTGAAAAACGCATATGGAACGGATGCCGGCGTATATCCGCATGGTTGGAACGGCAAGCAGTTTTTTCATATGGTCAAATGGGGCATGACTCCGATGCAGGCAATTCAGGCAGCGACCGTAAACGCTTCTGATCTAATGGGTTGGCAGGAAAAGGTCGGCTCGATCAAAACGGGAAAATATGCGGATATAATCGCTGTAAGAAAAGATCCGCTAAAAGATGTGAAATCATTGGAAAACGTCGATTTCGTAATGAAAGGCGGAAAGGTTTACAAGAACGATGCGAATTAGCGTATAAATTGACCAATCTCAACCCTGGAAAATATTGGAGAGTCCTGAATCGGACTCTTCTTTTTTTATTGCACATTTTTACCGGCAGCTTCAAAGAGACTTTCAAAGCTGCGGTTAAGTACTTTATGGCACAACACTTGCCAATATACTAAGTAACGAGCCTGCTTTGCAGGATTATCGTTCACTTTGACCGAACCTCGTTCATTTCATCGTTCAATGTGACCGATTTTGACAGGACTTTCCCCCAAAGAAACTCTGGATTTGCCCACGTAATTTTGATCATTCAAATTTTTACACTTTGCTACACGTGCGCAATAGAAACAATGGGTATCGAAATACTAAAACGACAGCTCGATTCGGTTTTCCAACAATGCACCCCCTACTAGATGAACAACTAAAAAGACTCAGTCTGAAAAAAGACACTTTGCCGTCGATCAGGCGCTGGCAGAGTTTTCTGAGCAGGGTGAACAGCGCCTACGCTGAATCGGATCAGGAAAGACTTTTGATGGAGCGCTCGTTGCGGGATTCCTCAAAAGACATGCAGGGAATCTACGATCAGCTCCGAGAGAGTGAAAACCGCTATTTTCTTGCCGCCCAGGGTGCCAATGACGGCCTTTGGGATTGGGATCTCATTCACGATGACACTTATTATTCTTCCCGCTGGCTTGAGATCCTTGGACTCGTTTTTCCGGAAGGGCATAAACCGGGCCGGGATTGCTGGCTCGACCGCATCCACCCGAATGACCGGGATAAGGTTGTAAAAGAGCTGGACTCTCATCTTGACGGAAAGACCCATCATTTCGAAAACGAACACCGCGTAAAGCACACTGACGGAAGCTACCGTTGGGTACTGATCAGGGGGCTCGCTGTTAGAGACGACGAAGGAAAGGCCTGCCGTATCGCCGGCTCTTTAACCGATATAACTGCCCGCAAACGAACCGAGGAAAAGCTCGAGCATGACGCGGCGCACGACGCATTAACCGGTCTGCCAAATCGAAAAAGGCTAAAGCAGTGCCTCGAAACTTCGATAAGGCGGATCAAGCACGATTCGCGCAACCTGTTTGCAGTGCTGTTTATCGATATTGATCGCTTTAAAACCATCAATGACAGTATGGGACACCAGGCCGGAGACGAACTGCTGCTTACAATAACCAGGAAACTAAATTCACTTGTTCGTCCAAATGATGTCGTTGCCCGGCTGGGTGGAGATGAGTTTGTGATCCTGGTCGAAAACATCAAAGACCGGGATCAGGTATTACAGATCGCCGAGCGAATTCTGATAACGCTGCAGCAGCCGATGAAGATTCTCGGGCAAAAAATATATACCAGCGCAAGCGTCGGTATCGCGATGGGATCCGGTGAGTACGAAAAACCGGAGGACCTTGTAAGAGACGCGGATATCGCCATGTACCGCGCAAAGACAAACGGAAAAGGCCGTTTTGAGGTCTTTGATGAAGGAATGCACTCGGGCGCGGTTTCGCTTATGAAGTTGGAGATCGATCTTCGGCGTGCCTACGAGAAAAAAGAGTTCGTACTTCACTACCAGCCGATCGTTGCACTGGAGTCAGAAGAGATCATCGGGTTTGAAGCCCTGGTCCGTTGGAATCACCCGGTCAGGGGAATGGTTCCGCCGAGTGAATTTATACCGGTCGCAGAAGATACCGGCCTGATACTGCCGATCGGCCAATGGGTTTTGCAGGAATCCTGCAGACAAATGAGCCAGTGGCAGCGCGAGCATGATTCATCAAGATCAATGATAATCTCGGTAAACCTTTCGGCGCGGCAAATCGAAAGAAAGAGCCTCATCGAAGAGATCGCCCAGACCTTAACAACAACGGAATTACCGCCTGAATGTCTTCGTTTGGAGATCACCGAGAGTGTAATTATGAATAATCCTGAGCAGGCGATCGTATCTGTAAACGACCTTCGCGAAATGGGTGTCAGGGTTTCAATCGACGATTTTGGAACCGGGTATTCAAGCCTTGGCTACCTTCACAAGTTTCCGGTGGATACGCTCAAAGTAGACAGATCGTTTATCAACCGGATCGGGAATGAAGGCGAGAATGCCGAGATCGTTCAGACGATAATTACGCTTGCCGCGAGTCTGAATATGGAAGTGGTTGCTGAGGGGATCGAAACCGCCGAGCAACTCGATTTCCTCCGTCATATCAACTGCAATTACGGGCAAGGATATTTCTATTCCCGCCCGGTCGACAGCGAAGGCGTTGGAGAGATGCTTGGCAAGCTTTCCGCCGGCAGCGCCTTGGTCGAACCTCTGGTTGTTAATGAAGATGCCGTCAACGAGCTGTTGCACTAAATCTTTGCAAGAAAAACAGCGCCGCCAAAGGTCAAGAACAATATTACGCTCACGAGTGCGTTTGCAGTAAAAAAGGCAGCATTCATTTTTGAGAGATCGTCCGGTCTTACAAGCGTGTGCTGATAAACCATAAGCACTCCGGTAGCCAAAACTCCCAGCAGGGCCAACCAGCCGAGCCCGGTCACGAAATAAAGCAGAATCAGTACGATGAATGCCTGAAGATGAAAAAGCCGGGCGATCCGTAGGGCTCCCTTGATCCCAAAACGCGCCGGTATCGAGCGCAGCCCCTTTTTTTTGTCGTATTCATAATCCTGACAAGCGTATAAAACGTCAAAACCCGCCGTCCACATCATTACGAGCAAAGACAAAAGAAGCGGAATTTCCGAATCGATCGCTCCGCGAACCGCGATCCATGCGCCGGTTGGGGATATCGCCAATGCCCAGCCGAGAAGCAGATGGGCAAAGCTTGTAAAACGTTTCGCATATGAATAACCAAGCACGCTTAAAAGCGCAACCGGAGACAGATAAAGTGTGAGACGGTTGAGCATAAAAGCGGCAATGAAGAATAAGATGCAGGAGGCGATCATAAAAGCCCATGCAAATTCAACCGACAATTTTCCGCTCGGTAGTTCCCGGTTTGCCGTTCGCGGGTTTTCTCCATCGATCTTCCGGTCGGCGATTCGGTTAAAGCTCATCGCCGCGCTTCTTGCACCGATCATTGCAACCGTAATCCAAAGGATCTGCGGCCAGGAAGGAAGCCCGTTCGCGGCAAGCACGGCTCCTAAAAACGCAAACGGAAGAGCAAATACCGTATGCTCAAACTTGATCATTTCAAGGGTGGTCTTTAGTTTTTGCCAAAACGAACTCATCAATATTGCGAAACCGCCTATAACCAGGTAATTGGGGACTTTCAGAAGCAAAAGTTTAACAAAATTGAATTGGGAAGTCTTGCGGATCCGGTCGGCGTTAAATCCTGTTTCATTTTAAATTAGTGCGTTAGAATGATTGCAGACCCAACTCGGGCAACACCAAACCCGGCAAACTTTCCAAACTCATTATTATGCCTTCCGGGAAAACGCACGATGCAATCACATTTCTTTCAGCGGCGCCGATATTAGGGCTGGCTTGGCTCGGATCAGGTGCCTTTTCGGATGCCGCTGTTATTGCGATCGCGTTTGTATTCGGCGGTTTGATGTTTGGACCCGATCTCGATACAAAGTCTGTGCAATATTCGCGATGGGGAGTTTTCAGAGTTTTCTGGTTTCCTTACAAGGGATTCTTCAAGCACCGCTCGCGCTGGTCTCACGGACTTGTTTTCGGAACTCTATTCAGGGTGATCTATTTTGCCGGCGCGATAACGGTTTTTACGTTTCTGATTGCCTTTATTATCGCGACCTATTCAAACCGACAGATCCCGCAATTTTTTGAGTTTGTAAATGCTTGGGATGCATTCGGGGATATTGCGCGGGAGAATCTTGGGCCGAATATTTTCTATTTCGTTTTCGCAGGGCTCTGGCTCGGAGCGGCAAGTCATACATTTACCGACATGGCCGGTTCGTATATCAAAACCGGAAGAATCTCAGAATTTCTATAGCTGCGATCTAGCCCTTTCCGCCGGTTCGCGCATTTACTAAGCGCTGAGCTTGTTTGCGAACGGCATCCGGAACATTTCGGTTTTTTTGGATGCCGACCAGATCCCTGAGTTGAAGTCGGGTTAAAATACTGATCACATTTCCGATCGGAGTTCGCGGGTTCTTCGCGAGGTTATGGATGATCGAATAGTTTCTGGCAAACTTTTTATCCATCGCCACAATGCGCAGGACGTCTTCGGGTACCGTCTTCATCGTCGAGATTTTTTCTACTTCTTGTTCGGTTATTTTCGGGTTCTTAATTACGGCTTGGGAAACGATCTTGTTTGGATCTCGGATCAACACATTTCGGGCCTCGCGGTCTCCCTTGGCAGCAAATTTAACCCTGTCTTTCATCCCCATAGCCATGATCTTTTGAACCATCGAGATTCTTTCACCTGAGATTTCGTCGTCGCCATCGGCCTTCATTTCACCCAGGATCTTGCCTACGATCGCTTGTCTCTCTTCTGGCGTTTCTTCGTAGATCTCCTCAATGTACTCGAGCGAGAGCCATGAATCGTCAATTTCATCATCGGGCACCTCGATGAAATTCGCAAGAAACACTGCGTCCTCTACGCTGACCTCGCCCTCGGCGGCATCCTCAGAGAGGTCTTCTGCAAATTCTGATTCTTCAATAAATTCAGCTGCAGCTTCCTTGCCCTGGGCCCTTAATTCATCGGCGATCTGTTTTGCGCCTCGTTCCTTTTCGAAAAATTCCTTTTTGATCTCCGAAGCACGACGGTCCGCCTCTGATGTTCGCTTCGGGTTTTTGAGGATCGCGTCGATCAATTCCGGAGTATTGATCAGAAGCTGCTGGTTGAGAGAAACGACCTCAAGAAGCTCACCGTTTAGAGTAGTTTCTGCAAACTTTACGATCGATTGATTTGGGGTTTTCGGGTTGGATATCACAACCTCGTAGATCTCTTGAGACAGGGTCTCCTGCGTGGCGAAATAATCCAGTACCTGCGGCGCTACCTCGGGTGAGGAGATGACGTTTTTCAGCTGTTCGTTGTCCTGCGATTTGAGCGTCTTTTCAGCGTTTACCGCGATCTCCTTGTCTTCGCTTCGGGCGAGTATTACGAGAGCTTCGAGCAGATCGATCTGCGGAAGGGGCAAAGCACCGCGCGAGGCTGCAAGCTGCGCCGGCTTTGGAGCCGTCCCGCCCGCTATCGCCTGGACAACAGAATTCGTGGAATTTACTTCGAAGTTCATAGCTGACAATTTGGTAAGTATTTGTGGGATTCAGATGGCCTAACAGGTAAGAAACTTAAGCCTTTTCAATTATAGCATATTAGGCGGATTAGAGCGCCGATATCTTGACTATGAAAGGTGCTTGCCGTAAGCTAATTGATTGGAGCCGAATGGCTTCGCCTCCATCCAAATTATTCTTTCGTAATAAAACTAAATCTAAAAATTTATAATTCAACTACTAATGATTAAAGACCAACTTAGAAATCTAATCGAGGAAAAAACTGCGTGCATAGGCGTGATCGGGCTGGGTTATGTCGGCCTGCCGCTGATAGTCGAATTCGCTTCCAAAGGCTTTCAGGGAATCGGATTTGAAGTGGACGAAAAAAAGGCAGACGCGATAAACAAAGGCGAATCATATATCGTCGACGTGACCAGCGAAGATGTAAAGAAATGTATCGATAGCGGGAAAATGAGCGCGACGACCGATTTCAGCAAACTGAACAAATGCGATGTCATTATCATCTGCGTTCCGACGCCTCTACGGAAAACAAAAGATCCGGATATGTCCTACATTTTGTCGGCCGGCGAGGAGATCACCAAATACATGCGCAGCGGACAGCTGGTCATTTTAGAATCAACCACCTATCCGGGAACAACTGATGAGATCCTAAAGCCGATGTTCGAAAAAGCGGGCTTTAGTCTTAACGACGATTTCTACCTGGCATTTTCGCCGGAAAGGGTAGATCCGGGAAACAAGCAATATCAAACACACAATATTCCAAAAGTCGTCGGCGGCGTCGGTGAAGATTCAACCGAAATTGCTTCCCTTCTATATTCAAAGATCGTAAATGAGGTTCATTCCGTGAGCTCAGCGCGTGTTGCCGAGGCATGCAAACTTTGGGAAAACACGTTTCGGGCGATAAATATCGGGATGGCGAACGAAATGGCAAAGCTTTGCAACACACTCGGCATAGACACATGGGAAGTGGTCAGGGCCGCCGGTACCAAGCCATTTGGCTTTATGGCTTTCTATCCCGGGCCGGGGCTGGGCGGACACTGCATTCCGCTTGATCCGCACTATCTCTCCTGGAAAGCGCGTCAGCACGGATTTGATTCAAAGTTTATTACTCTCGCTGAAAAGATAAATTCGAGTATGCCCGAGTATGTGGTTAAGCTTGCGACGGATGCATTAAATGACGAGAAGAAAGCCGTCAACGGTTCAAAGGTCCTTATTTTAGGCGTTGCGTATAAAAACGATATTGACGATATGAGGGAATCGCCTGCGCTTTCGGTGATCGATCTTTTCCGGGCGAAGGGAGCTGAGGTGGTCTACCACGATCCGTTCGTGCCCGAGGTAACTTTCGATCATGCTTATACGATCGGTGACGGCGAGCCGCTGTTTAATCAGGAACTAACTGATGACCTGATCAAATCTGCCGATTGTGTCGTGATCTGTACGGCACACAAGACCGTTGATTATTCGCGGACGATGGAGCTTGCCGATGTTATTGTCGATACCAGAAACGCACTCGATAAGGATATGCGCAAGCGCAGCAAAGCCAAGGTCGTCAGACTCTAGCATTGAGCATTTAACATTCATCATTGATCAATTTGATAGCGTATGTTGAATGGAAAATGATAAATGGTAAATGATAAAAGTACTCAACATCGTCGGCGCGCGGCCAAATTTTATGAAGATCGCCCCCGTCTACGCCGAAATGAAACGGCGGGGGTCGGAGTTTGATCCGTTGATCGTTCACACCGGTCAGCACTACGACGCAAAAATGTCAGACGCGTTCTTCAACGATCTCGGGATGCCGGAGCCTGAGGTTTATTTGGGAGTTGGCTCGGATTCGCACGCCGCGCAGACGGCGAAGATCATGCTCGCATTTGAGCCGGTGGTCCTGGAGCACAGGCCTGATTGGGTTTTGGTGGTTGGCGATGTAAATTCGACGATCGCCTGTGCACTGGTTTGTTCAAAACTTGGAATAAAGGTCGCTCACGTCGAAGCCGGTTTGCGCTCGTATGACCGCACAATGCCGGAGGAGATCAATAGGATCCTGACCGATTCTATCTCGGATCTGCTGCTTACGCCGTCACCCGATGGGAACAAAAACCTTGAGAAAGAGGGAATTTCCGGCGAGAAAGTAAAACTTGTCGGAAACGTCATGATCGATTCGCTGTTTCGCAATCTGGAATTCGCCAAGGATTCGTCGATTCGGAAAGACCTCGGGCTGACCGAAAAGGAATATGCGGTTGTCACGCTTCATCGTCCATCAAATGTTGATGATAAGAAAGTATTTGAGGGAATGCTTGATTCTCTTGCTGAGATCAGCAAAGATCTCCCGGTGGTTTTCCCCGCCCATCCGCGAACTGCATCACGGATCGAGGAATTTGGTTTTGCAGAAAAGATCGACGCATCGGACATAAGATTGATCGAGCCGTTAGGGTATCTCGATTTTATGCAGCTTTTTAGCGGAGCAAAGTTGGTTTTGACCGATTCAGGCGGGCTTCAGGAAGAAACCACGGCACTCAAAATTCCCTGTCTTACCCTCCGCAAGAACACCGAACGGCCGATCACTATTGATATGGGAACCAACCATCTCGTCGGTACGGATCCTGAGAAAATTGTAAATGCCGCTCTGGATATACTTAAGAGCACAAATTACGCTGAAAATGCGACAGTTCCTCCACTATGGGACGGTAAAACTGCCGAAAGGATCTGTGATGCTGTGGTCGAACTGAAGTAGTGTTTTTCGCAAATCGGTCGGGGAGTCATCCTGCTTTGTTCAGATCAATTCACGTATAAGTCTTTCCGCTGCAGATTCGTTATCCTCGGCAATGTATTCCCAGATTTCATCGAGGTCGATTGCAGCAGCCGCAGCAATTTTCAATTTCGGCATTTTTCCCGCGCCCTTTCTTGCCGCAACCAATCACATTAACGGCCAGATCATCCGACGAATTACATAAGGCGTTTTTACATTCTTACTCTTTCGGGCTCGTTTGGTTATACAAACAGTTCTGCCGCCCCTCCAGGGCTTCTTTTTCATTCTTGACCTTAACCCCGCATTCCGCTCGCGCTCCATACGGGGCTAAACTCTATCGTCATCTTCGATGACTGGCAAC
>JABDJV010000482.1 GCA_013003295.1 Pyrinomonadaceae bacterium
GTCTTGAGGGAGTAGGAGGCAAAGACCGTGTAACGGCACTGGGATTTCACCCAAATAACATTGCGCGGATTCTCGCGCTCGGGCTCCTTTCAATTGCCGGATTAGTTTACGCGGTGAGAAAGAGCGCCTTCAAGTCGAGTCTCTGGGTTTGGCTGATGGCCGGTCTGATCGGCATCACTATTGTTCAGACTGGGTCGCGAGGCGGACTCCTTGCGCTCGGTGCCGGCCTCGCGGTTTTTATG
This sequence comes from Pyrinomonadaceae bacterium, assembly GCA_013003295.1. Taxonomy (GTDB): domain Bacteria; phylum Acidobacteriota; class Blastocatellia; order Pyrinomonadales; family Pyrinomonadaceae; genus Aridibacter. The sequence goes on from JABDJV010000482.1 coordinate 243, forward strand.
CTCCGTAAGGGAGCCGTTGCTGCTAAGTTTCGCACCGTCGCGTTCGTGACGCTAGGTTTGATCTTTTTCCTAACTATTGTGTTCCAATCTGAGATGAGCCTTTCGAGATTTGCAAGCACATTTGAAGATGGAAATTTGGCGCGGAGAGAACAGATATACCCAACGGCCTGGAAAATGATCAAAGAAAAGCCGGTTTTCGGATGGGGAACGAAACCGGGCGAGTATGAGCTAGGTGCAAGACTCGCACATCCCGAAGAGGAAAAGAAAAACGCGCATAACCTGATCCTTTATGTCCTTATTTCTCAGGGTTTGCTGGGTTTCGTGCCGTTGGCGATCGCACTTGGATTTACGCTGAAGGCCGCCTGGGACACTCGCGGTTCGGTTCGGGGGGTGCTGCCGCTTTCACTCTTGACAACAGTATTGGTTGCAAATATGAGCGGAATTTGGATCAACAATAAGATGCACTGGATCGTCATCGCTTATGCGCTGTCCAGCTTATTCGTCGGAAAAGGACCAAAACGAGTTCGATTGAAAGGCGTTGATATGATCCTTGGGAAGAGACCTATAAATGCCGCGCTCGGGTAAAAACGGGCGTATTTTTAGTGTTCGAATTTAAATGCAAAAAATGACTCCCCAGATCGATTAGCGAATATCACTGTCTAAGATCTTTTGGAGCAGCAACGAGCAATATCATGAATGAAAATATCAAAGTCCTAATGATAACAAGCGAGTATCCTACGGCCGAGCGCCCGATGGCCGTGCCGTTTATTCGGAGACAGGTTGAGTTTCTCCGAAAGGAAGGGATTGATGTAGACGTATTTCATTTTGAGGGCAAAAAGAAATTATTTAACTACATTTCTGCCTGGTGGCGATTGAGAAAACATACCGCCGGGAAGCACTACGATCTGATGCATGCGCAATGGGGCCACAGTGCCGTTCTGGCATTGCCGAAAAGAATCCCGTGGGTAATTACCTTTCGCGGAAGCGACCTTGAGGGGATCATCGGCAAAAATGGGGCGCGAATTTTCTTAGGGAATATCCTTCAGGCGGTTTCAAAGACAACCGGCCATTTTGCAGACGGAGTGATAGTGGTTGCAGAAAGCCTTGGCGAAAAACTGAAACGAGATGATTATTCAGTGATTCCAAGCGGTTTAGACCTGGATAAATTCAGGATCATTCCGAAGACTGAGGCGCGCAAATCAATTGAACTTCCGGAAAACAAAAAATTGATCTTGTTTGCGGCGAGTACGATCGAAAACCCCCGAAAGCGCTACGAACTGGCAAAATCCGCGGTCGAAATCGTTAAAGAGCGCTATGACGCAGAATTGATCATCGCAACCGGAGTCGGACACGATCTGATCCCGGCTTACATGAATGCTTGCGATGCATTGATCTTAACTTCTGTTCACGAGGGATCGCCAAACGTTGTCAAAGAAGCGCTAGCTTGTAATCTTCCGGTGGTTTCCGTTGACGTTGGCGATGTCAGAAAGCGAATCGAAAATGTCGACGGGTGTTTTATCTGCGACGATGATTCAAAGGAAACGATTGCAGCCGCGCTCGAACGGGTTCTTGAAAGCGATCGCAAAATCGATGGCCGCGATTCGGTATCAGAGCTCGACGAGCGAAAGACAACCCGAAAGGTGATCGAGGTCTATAAAAAGGCTTTGCTTAAAAACAGGGTAACTGAAGGGAATTTGGGGAGAAGAATAAAGATCAATAAGTCTTCATCAGAAATTTAAATTAGGATAAGCGATCCGATCGAGAGCCGAATAACACTTCGAGTGTTGTTCGGCTCTCGACATTTATTCATACGAAAAGGAGCGTGCATTGCCAATGCCGGATAATTTCACTATTTCATCCAATAAGGTTGTTCGACTAAATCTTGACCCCGGTGTTAGATCGCTGGTCGACGAAAAATCGCAAATTGTTTTTGAAGGTCCATTTTCGACCTCATATTCGGAAACGTACCAAGCGGTCTATATTCTTACAAAAAGGGGATTTGATGTCGTATTTTCCATCGTGATGTTAATTCTTCTGCTGCCCCTGTTTGCGTTGATCTCAATTTTGATCAAGGTGAGCAGCAGTGGGCCGATCATTTTCAGGCACCGAAGAATCGGGCAATTCGGCGAAGAATTCGACTGTTTGAAATTTCGAACGATGGTTGATGATGCGGAGAAACTGCTGAAGAAGGATCCGCACATGCGCCGTGAATTTGATGAAAAGTTCAAGATTGACAAAGACCCGCGGGTTACCAGGTTGGGAGATTTTCTCAGGCGGTCAAGTCTCGACGAGCTGCCGCAACTTATAAATATTTTGCGCGGAAATATGACTCTGATCGGGCCGCGCCCGGTGATCGAACGGGAACTGGTGAGATATTCGGTTCATCAGGGGAAATTACTGAGCATTAAGCCGGGATTGAGCGGTTTGTGGCAAGTTTCCGGTCGCAGCCGGACGACGTACGAAGAACGCGTGAAGCTGGATCTTACTTACGTTGAGAAACGATGTTTTTGGATGGACATACGCATCTTCTTTAAGACGATTATTACCGTTTTGCAAGGTTCGGGCGCGCGCTAGTCTTCCGAGGTTGTTGAACGAGGCAAAAAAAATAGAATGCGAATACTGATCATAACCCAAATATACAGGCCCGAAATGGGGGCACTTTCGAATCGTCTGTACCCGATCGTTCGGACGCTTGTCGACAAAGGTCATAAAGTAGCTGTCGCGACCGGGATGCCGAATTACCCTGCCGGAAGAGTATTTGCTGAATATCGCGGAAAGATTTTCTCCAAAGAGGTCAAGGACGGCCATAGGATCCTGCGCACAAACTACTTTACGGCTCCCCGCAATAAGTCAAAACTGACTCAACTGCTGAGCTATCTGACATTCATGCCAGCGGTATTTTACAGCGGCATTCGCGCGGGCAAGTGCGACGTTGTATTGATCACCTCTCCGCCTATTTTCCCGGTTATTCCGGCGATCATACTGGCAAAAATTCGAGGTGCGAAACTCGTTTTTGATATACGCGATCTTTGGTCCGACGAACTCGTTACATTTGGAGGGATCTCTGAGAACTCGATTTCGGTAAAAATCGCTCGAAAACTGGAAAATTGGGGATATCGCATCGCAGACATGGTTTCAGCAACTACCAATTCTTTGATGAGCACGGTAATTGATCGCGGCGCAAGAAGCGATTCGACAATTTATTTCCCAAATGGTGCCGACCTTGAACTCTTCAGACCCTTGCCAAAAAGCGGCGCGATCGAGCGCAAGTATCAGTTTGGAGATCGTTTCGTTGTGATGTATTCGGGGCTTTTTGGAATCAAGCACGGTCTCGAAACTCTTTTGGAGGCGGCAAACATTTTGCGCGATCGCGAAGATATTGTCTTCTTTTTACTCGGCAACGGAGCACGAAGGGAGCAATTGGAGAAGTATATTGAAGAAAAAGCACTCGACAACGTGATCATCCGCGGCGAAATCGATATTGAAGAGGTGCCAAAGGTCATTTCCATCTCCGATGTGTGTTTCGCCGCATTTAAACCTGAACCATACGCAGGAAAGCTGATCTCGGTAAAGATATTCGAATACCTTGCCTGTGAGAAGCCGGTAGTTGGTTCGTTTGAAGGAGAAAGCGCAAAGGTAATTGAGGAATCAAAGGGCGGAATCGTCGTCGCACCGGGTGATTCGCAAGCGATCGCCGATGCGATCTTGCTGCTTCAAAAGGATCCGGCCCGGCGCAAAGCAATGGGAATAGCTGGCCGGCAATTTGTCGAAGCAAGTTTTTCGCGTTCGAAATGGGCGGGCGTTTTCGAGCGCGCGTTGGCGGACCTATTCAAGCAATCGTTTAAGGCCTCTATTGCGCGCGAAAACGAAAACGTTGGAACCGAAGCATGATCTCAGCGAGGGCTGGAGCATCACCGGAAATTGCCCATGAAGTACAAGAATATGGCTAAGATCTTCATCATCTTTTGTATCGCCCCGTTGGTCATCGTTGTTGGCTTTAGCCTGAACTGGTCAGCACTAGACAATCCATCGCCCGCCAAATCGGTGCAATCTAACCCTACCGGAACAGTTTACTCGAAAAAAAATCGCACGCGCGAAGAACTCTTGCTGGAAATGCGTGAAAACGGATGGCTCAAGGCCGATTTTTCGGAGTGGTTTGTTTCACCAAATGGTCGACCGACGGGGACCGGAACGTTGAAGTTGCCACTCGACCTGGAAACTGTCCTTGGTCGCAGGAACGGGAGTTCGGCGATCAAACCCGGCGATATCGTCTGGCTTCGCGGCGGAAAATACCGCGGCAGTTATACCGTACAAATCGGCGGAATCTCCGGCCGCCCCGTTCATATAAGGCAATACCCGGGGGAGCGCGCGATTCTCGACAAATCCTCGGCAAGCCGAGAGGTCGGAACCCTGACCGTTCGAGGACCACACGTATGGTTCTGGGATTTTGAGATCTCAAATACATATCCTGTCCGCAGCCGCCTGGATCGCAGAGGTAAACTGAAACCGTGGCGCGGTTCAGGAATCAACGTTTTTGCAGCCTATACAAAATATATAAATCTGATCATAAGGGACAACGGCCACGGAATTGGTATCTGGAATGAGAATGGGGCAACTGAAATTTACGGGTGCCTGATCTTTAACAACGGGAACAATAAAAAGGAGCACGGCATTTATGCTCACAACAAGTCCGGAATTCAACGGATCGAAAACAACATCATTTTTAATAACTCCGGCTACGGTTTGCACATCTATGCGAATTCTCCCAAACGCTCAATAAGTGGTTTCGAAATCGAAAACAATACGGTCTTTGAAAATGGCTCGCTAATGAAGGATGACCAGGCAGCCGACCAAATCCTGGTTGGAGGTGTCGAAGGAGTTGCAGCAGGAAGGGTTCGGTTACAGGGTAATGTTGTGTATACAGATCCGGAATCGAAAAGCAGAAAAAGCCGCGGTATACGGTTGGGCTACAGGCATCAAAGCAATGCGGATTTAACGCTGCTCGACAACTTCGTCGTCGGCCGGGTCCCCCTTAAAATTCTCTGGTGGGATTCCGTCGAAGCGTGCGGCAACACGGTAATTTCTTCAGGCAGGGGCATCGAGATCAAGACACCGGCAAGTCCGGATTATTCAAAATATAGATTTTACATGAATAGATTCTGGTCACATGGAAACACGGATCGATATTTCGTTTTAGACGGTAAAAAGACCGCATTTAGCTACTGGTACAGCAAGATCAGTAAAAGTAGCTGCAGCCGCAAGTTTCAAAATAATAAGGTAGCCGACAAATTTCCGCGCATTTTTATAAACCGGAATAAGTATGATGAAACACGTGCAAATCTTACGGTGTACGGAGGCGGCAAATTCGACTATGTTCTGATCGAACTTGGCGACTTTTTAGTTCCCGGTGAGCGGTTTGGCGTGTGGGATGCGGAGAACTACACTGGTGAACAAGTTTTTTCGGGAGTTTTTGAGGGAAAGCCTATTAGACTATCGCTGCGAAGAAAAAAAACGGCTCAACCCGTTGGAGATGTCGAACGGGTTCCGGCACACACCGGCCCGGATTTCTCAGTGTTCGTTGTGAGAAAGTTGTAAGTTGGAATAATCTATCGAATGACGGGCGCGAGAAAAGTTCAATTCGTGGTGTCGTTTGATCATCGAACAATCTATAATCATTCCTCTCAGCCGGAAACTCTTCAGAAATAGGATTCAGCGATTAGTTATGTCGATATTGGTAACAGGCGGTGCCGGGTATATTGGAAGCGTCACAGTAGACGACCTGTTAGCAGACGGAAGGGAAGTCGTCGTGGTCGACAACCTGGTGTGCGGACATAGGGAAGCAGTTGATTCGTCAATCCCTTTTTACGAAGGTGATATTGGCGACGAAACGCTTGTCCGGACAATTCTTGAAAAGCACAATATTACCGAGTGTATGCATTTTTCCGCTTTTGCATATGTTGGTGAATCCGTGGTCGAACCTCAAAAGTATTTCGAGAATAATGTCGTTCAAACTATCAGTCTTCTCGATCAACTATTGGAATCGGGTTTAGAGAAGTTTATCTTTTCTTCTACGTGCGCTACGTATGGCGAACCAATCTACACACCGATCGATGAAAAACACCCTCAGAATCCGACAAATCCGTACGGATGGTCAAAACTCATGATCGAAAGAGTATTGCAAAGCTACTCTTTGGCTTACGATTTTAATTTCATCGCCCTCAGGTACTTTAATGCTGCGGGCGCGACTGTAAAAAGAGGCGAAGTGCATGAACCGGAAACTCATTTAATACCGCTGGCTTTGGAAGCGGCACTCGGAAAAAGAGACTCGATATCAGTTTATGGAGACGACTATCCAACACCTGATGGAACGGCGATAAGAGACTATATC
>JABDJV010000484.1 GCA_013003295.1 Pyrinomonadaceae bacterium
CTCTTAAACCGGAATCTCGATTTGCGCCACAAATACCTGCGTTCATTATAATTCCTTTTTCTGCGGTAAAACGCGGAGATTCAGGAACGCCGATTGCCTAGTGAGTCTTGTGTCAGGCAATCTTGCATCGTTCTTCATTCGGACATGACGCCTCTCCATATCTGGTGCAAGAATCGTTGCGGGTCACGAATTGGGACAACGATCGATTCTACCCGCAACACGAGGGGATGCCATTCAACCTCATAACAACTCACAAGATAAGGCGAAATGAGAGGGAAATCATTTCGCCTTTCTTATTTCAAAAATCGTCAAACTTAGGTTTTCTGACGGATCTTACACCAAACTACGGAACTTCGCTCCCAAAGACTAAGACTTTATCTCACGTAATGTTAGAAAAAGTCTCACTTTTTTCCTGTGAATCGGTTTCTAGCCAAACATCACTAAAACAATATACAGTGTTTAAATACTTGAATGATTAGGGATAGCCAAACTTTTTAAAAACTTTTCGTAGTTTGGCACGCGCGTTGCGCTAAAAATCACCAAGCGTTAATTTGTATCTAACTCTATCTTAAGTAGGATTGCCCTCCTGCGCTGATGCGCAGATACCTCTGAAACGCGATCTAAAAATTAGGAGATTAGTTAAAATGAAGAACACAAATCAAAACGGGTTTTCCCTGGTCGAACTTTTAGTGGTAGTGATCATTATCGCGATCGTCGCAGCAATTGCTATTCCGAGCCTTTTGGCTTCGCGCCGAGCTGCAAATGAGGCAAGCGCTATTTCATCACTGCGTACAATTCACAGTGCACAAGCAACGTATTTCGGCACGACTGGCGGGAATACTTCATATGCTACCTTGGCGCAGTTGGGTACGGACGGATTAATTGACACCACCTTGGCGGGCGGAGCAAAAAGCGGTTACGGATTCGTGATGACGCTGGTCGCCGTTTCCTTTAACGGTTATTGTGCCGAGGCGAATCCAACTACACCTGGCGTTACCGGAACTGGAAGACGTGTTTTTGCCGGACAAACTTCAGGAGTGATCTATCAAAGTGCTCCGGATGGCACAAGTGATCCGCAATGTGCAGCCGGTGTATTGACTATAAACGGCTCTACTCCTATCCAATAGTCGGATTGTCGGAACAAATCGAACGCGGAATGGGAGCGCATTCGCTCCCATTCCTTTTTAGCAATCGACTTTGGTACAATGGAGCCATCTCAATGAAAACGCGAAAGAAACAGGAAGGATTTTCGCTTGTGGAATTGTTGGTTGTGGTGATCATCATTGCAATTGTTGCGGCCATTGCGATTCCGAGTCTTTTGGCATCGAGACGCGCGGCAAACGAAGCAAGCGCAATTGCATCACTGCGAACGATTCATAGTGCCCAGTCAACTTATTTTGGAATTAACGGAAATACTAGCTTTGGGACGGTTGCAAATTTGGTCAGTGCCGGTTTGATAGATTCTGCGATCGGAAGTCTATCGAAAAGCGGATATACATTTACACTAACTTTGCCCGCCTCCGCTCCGTTTAGCACCTATTGCGCGAACGCGAACGCAACTACACAGGGGTCAACCGGTGTTCGTCGTTTCGGCGTAGGAAATCAGGGCACGATCTATCAAGATCCCTCGGCAACGGTGACATGCGCGGCAGGGGTTTTAACTCCGGCGGTAACCGCGTCGCCGATTCAATAACTGACATAAATAATAACCCCCGCTAAAGCAACAGCAACCGAATCTGAAACGGAACGAGAGAAATACTCGTCCCGTTTTTTTTTTCTGAAAAAGGGCCGCATATCGTCTATCTTCAATATGCTTCGCGATCTAAAGAATTACGTAGAATTTGCTGATTTTGCGTCTTTTGAGTGTGGATTTGTGCTAATCCCGTGTTTGGTAAGCAAATGCCTAAACGCGTGAACTGGGATCTGTAAAAGTGCAGCTGCTTTGGTTTGGTTGCCATTGGTATTTTCAAAGGCTTGAACAACAATCTCTTTTTCACGATTGTTTACCTCAGTCGGTAGATGTAATCCCTCCTTTGGCATTACAAACATACTAGACCTCGAACTAGCCGCCGAATCCTGACATTGCTCGGGCTGAATTTCCCCTCCATCAGGGTTTAGCGCAACAGCGCGCTCGATTACATGTTCGAGTTCTCTAACGTTTCCATCCCAGGTTCGGTTTTGCAGGATCTGTTGGGCATCATCCGATACACTGACTTTTTTGCCTGATCGGGCGCTGAATTTTTCGGTAAAATGTTTTACCAATTCGGGGATATCGTCCGATCGTTCGCGCAGCGCCGGAATATGGACCGGCATAACGGATAGACGATAGTAGAGATCCCGCCGAAATGTCCCATCTTCGATCATTTGATCTATATCGCAATTTGTCGCCGCGATCACCCTAACATCGACTGGGATCTCATTTGTCGCCCCGACCCGACGGATCAGATTGTCCTGCAGCACGCGGAGGATCTTAACCTGCATCGGCATAGGCATATCGCCTATCTCATCGAGTAGAATCGTCCCGCCTGTCGCCGATTCGAAAAGCCCGGTTCGGTTGGCATTTGCCCCTGTGAACGTGCCCTTGACGAAACCAAATAGTTCGGCTTCGAGTAAATGCTCAGGCATTGCACCGCAATTTATAGGAATAAATGGTTTATCTGCTCTGGCAGACTGGTCGTGAATCGCTCTTGCCACGAGTTCTTTACCTGTACCTGATTCACCGGTAATCAATACGGTCGAACTTTCTTCTGAAACCATTCTGATCATTTTGAACAGCTCGGTCATCGTGGCTGATTTGCCGACGATATTTTTTACGCTTCCCGATTTTCTTTGAACGCGCCGAAATGCCCTGTTTTCATTAATGATCGATTGCTTTTCCAGGGTCCTCTCAACAATCATCTTGAGTTCTTCATTTTGAAACGGTTTTTGAATGAAATCATCTGCACCGAGTATGAAGGCCTCACGGGCAGTTTCTAGTGTTCCAAAGGCGGTCATCAGGACGATACGAATATCGGGTGAAAACTCTCTTACAGCCTTTAGCAGCCCGATGCCGTCCATATCGGGCATCCGTACATCGGAAATGATCAGATCGCAATTGTTGTTGGTGACATATTCCATTGCTTCATTTCCGCCGCTTGCCGTGCTGACCGCATACCCTTCCTGCTCAAAAACGACCTTTAGGACGCTGCAATAACCCGGTTCGTCATCAACAATTAGAATATTCTTCATCGGGTACCTACCTTTTGCGAGTTGCCGTTATGTTGAATCGTTTGGCATCACGATCCTTGAAAATCAAACCTGCTCCAATTCCCTATGAGGAAGCTCGACCGTGACCCGCGTACCTTCCCCGACCTTGCTGCTGATATCCAACTTTCCGCCGTGATCCTCGACGATCGAATGCACTATCGATAAACCCAATCCCGCGCCTCTTGCTCCGCTCGAGAAGGGCTCAAATAAGTGCTCCATATCACGAGTCTTTATACCACACCCGGTATCCTCGAGAATAATTTTTACACGATTACCGGGAATATCGCTGAGCTTCAGATCCAACTTCCCTCCGCCTGGCATAGCCTGTATCGAGTTTTGAACTAAATTCCATAATACCTGCTTTATCCGCGTTTCATTCGCATTGATAAACACCGGGGTTTTCGGTAAATCCGAGTTGAAAATATGGTCCGGCTCAACTTCAACACTATGCCGAAAAAGAACCATGCAATCCTCGATCGCAGCACGGATATCCATGCTCTGAAATTGTTCCTTCTCAACGCGCCCGGCTGATCGACGAGAATAACTAAGAAAATTTGTAATTATGTTATTTAATCGGTCGGCTTCGCTTTGAACAACTGACAGCAGTTCAGATTCAGGAGCAGACGCCTTTATGTTTTCCTCTAAGAATTGAAGCGCCGAGCTAATCGAACCAAGCGGATTTCGAATCTCATGAGCCAGACCCGCAGCCATCCGGCCGACGACCGCTAAACGGTCTGCCCGGCGCAAGGATAGTTCCATCGAGCGAATATCTGAAATATCTTGAAAAACAATGATAAGTCCATTAACCATGCCCGACTTCCCTATCAGCGGAACTACCGAACATGCAACCGTGGCCTTTCTCGTGGTACCACTTTTCGCGAAACGCGACGAGATCACCGCTTCAAAATGCTCGGTTGGAAATTCGTCGTTTTCCGCTGCTCGGCGAAGCGATATGTCTACCGACGGGCGTATATCTTCTCCAAACAGGGTATAAACACTGTCGCCGATCACTTCAACTGCCCGGATTCCGGTGATGTCCTCCGCAGCACGGTTAAAGCTTCTCATTCTGCCGGCAAGATCGGTCGTTATCAGGCCAGAACGCATCGATTGAATAATAACTTCATGTAATACATTAAGGTCCTCAAAACTCTCCTCAGTAGCTTTGAGTTTACGTTTTATTTTCCGTCTCTCGGCTAAATTGGCGGCGAGCAGTCCGACGATCAGGATCGACACACTGTTAAATGCCAATATCTGCAGTGTTCTCGGAACCCCTCCGTCCGCCGCAATTTGAAAAACAGATTCCGACGAAAAAAGCGAAAGCATCGAAAAACTCACCGCGCAGATTATGGAAAAAATCAGCGTGTCTCTTTTTCCGAGGAAGACACCGGATACGCTTACCAATACTATGTATAAAGTTACGAAGGGTGAATCGAGTGTTGCAGTTTCGACGCAAAGCACGGTGATGAGAACAATGTCCACCAGGAATTGCAGCCGGGCCTGCAATAGATAATTACGGTTTGATCTCAAGATCAGAAAATATAATGCGGTGAGCCCGATCGCAGCCAAAACCAGCCAAACGAGTGTTTCTGGCATTTGTGCCGACGGAGCTGTACCGAATTTTATTATCCAAAGCCAGCTTACAGCCGCCAAAAAAAACGTCAGCGCAAGGCGGCCGAGGATCAGCCTTTGCGTCTTCGCATAATTCGCGCTGGTTTTTGAATAACCCTTATTTGAAGTTCTTGTCATTGTACCGGGCATCGAAAATCAATATTTCGATGCATTTGCTAGCTAAATTTCCTTGTTTATATCCAACGGCTAATTCAAATAATATTCCAAAATGTTTAATCGATCGTGTACGTCAATATGCTTATACATATAACGGCTATTTTTGGGATTCGCAAATATTTTTTTTCGGTGCGCTGGAAATTATCGAAGTAATTTATTTTGGGCCGTGGTCCCTTTCGAGGTTAAGTTTGGAAATTGCGCGGGGTTCGGCGGCAGGGCCGGGGCCACGATAATCTTAGTAATTTGGATCAATCGGAGGGATAACGGTTGATTCGTTTTCGTCAACAGATTCAGGGGTATCCGAACGTTGGCTAAATTCAATCACGGATTTGGATTACCCGACACCGCAATCGGCTAATTGAATTGCTCCACCCAAATGTGAGTTGACCAAGACCGGCAAAACCAATGTCAACCTCGGATCAATTCCGGATCTCCAGGCAGCGCGCCTTCGTTTTGAGCGTTTATAACTCCGAGATTTTCAGGTTTTTGAACAGATTTCTTTAAGTATTGGTTGAACAAAAAATCTTGACTTTTAGTCACGGAAGTGGTTCAGTGAGGGCGTAGCCAAAAAGTAGATAAATCGTTCGGCGGTTTCGATTACCCCGTGAGCCTTCAAGAATTTTCTCACCGGCTTTCGATGAGAACCCCGGGCATCGACGTCGGATCGACTATCAGCTTTTTGAGAACGAGAACAAGGGATTTTGGGATTTCATTTCTAAAAACATCGAGGTTCGCATGGGTCTAGAAAACAACCAAGTAATCATCCTCCGAGAATTACTTGACAAGCTCCTTGCCGCTGGTGGTTCAGATTTACATTTACGAGTTGATTCGCCCCCGCAAATACGACTTCACGGGCATTTAGAGCCGCTTGAGGGCTATCCGCCTCTACGACCGGAAGACACCAAAAGACTCGCCTATTCAGCGATCTCAGAAAAGCAACAAAAAGCATTCGAAGACAAATTCGAATTGGATTTTTCCTTGGATATCGGTGTCGCCTCAAGAT
>JABDJV010000014.1 GCA_013003295.1 Pyrinomonadaceae bacterium
TGTTTGGTGAAACTTTGACGCGATCCTGGTCGATTACGTCAACTTTTCCACCCTCAACCGTATTTGGCAAAGAATATAAAAACCCGCTGAACGCCCAAGCCAGGACCGGGATCGACACCAGCATCCCGAGCCATAAGTGTATTTGGTATATTACTTTTTTCATATGTTTTAAGCCCCAGATGCACACAGATTAACACAAATTCGAACGCCCGATTCATCTTCTGACCAGGTTTTAATCCAATTTCTATCTGTGTTAATCTGTGGTCAGATTCTACAGAAAACAAACGGGCAAGCTAGCAAAGAAAAATGAGCAATCAACCAACAGTATCAGATCTTTTTCGCCGCGCACTTGAGATCAGGGAAGGATCGCCGGATATGTCTTATGATGAGATAAAATCGAAGATAGCCGGAGAATGCAGCGGCAAATCTTTTCCTTCACCGGCCTTTCTGACGATCCCGGAATTGGACAGCATTGCGCCGGAAGAAGACTGGACCGCCGGCCTGCCGATCGTGCTTCGCGGAATTCAAACCGAGGATTGGAATGAGGTCGCTCACGGAATAATCATTTCGCTTGAGCAGGTGGAAAACTACCCGAAGGAGTCCGGACGGGAAGACGCGCCTGAAAAGGAATGGAGAAACCGCGATAAGGGGATCTCTTCTGAAAACAAAAAGAATTTTGATAAATGGATGCCTGAAGATCTGATGAACATAGCGAAAAAGTCAGCAAAACAATAGTAATAAAAGATATTAAAAAAATTGCGGGCAGTGCATTTAGGCATTGCCCGCTTTTTTGCATTTACGGTCTTCCTTTTCTTTACAGATTCGTAATCAGAAGAATTGGAAACCGAAACTCTAAAAACTAAATAACCACGTGTGTTTTCAGTGCGTTCGTTTCTGGGATTTGAGGTTGTTATAATTCAAACATGAAGGCAGTGTACGTAAAGGAATTTGGCGAAGCAGATCGCCTGGAGATACGTGAGGTTGAAAAGCCAACCATTTCTGAGCCTGATCAAGTGCTCGTAAATGTGAAGGCGGCTGGATTAAACCGGGCAGACCTCATGCAGCGAAAGGGCTTTTATCCGGCGCCGCCGGGTTACCCTGAGAGAATACTCGGATTGGAATTTGCGGGTGAGGTTTCGGAGACCGGAGGGGCGGTCAAGGATTTTGAAATTGGCGACCGCGTATTCGGCATTACCGCCGGCGGCGGACAAGCGGAATTTGTTTTGACTCGTGAGGGGGAGCTGGCGAAGATTCCGGATAGTCTAAACATGGAGGCCGCGGCTGCGATTCCCGAAGCATTCATCACGGCGCACGATGCTGTTTGGACGCAGGGAAACCTGCGCGAAGGTGAAACGCTGTTGATCCACGCAGTCGGATCGGGAGTTGGTTTGGCTGCCCTTCAGATTGCCAAGGCACATGGCAATACGGTCATCGGCACTTCACGGACGGAGGAGAAGCTTGATGCTTGCAAGGAATTTGGGCTGGATATCGGCATCAACACGACGGAAAATCAGGACTTTGCGAGCGAGATCGATATTGGTGCTGACGTGATCTTGGACCTGGTCGGCGCAAGCTATTTTGCGGGAAATTTGAAATGTCTCAGCTTAAAGGGGCGTTTGATCCTGGTTGGTTTGGTAGGCGGCAGAAAAGCTGAATTTGATATGGGCCTGGCGCTTGGGAAACGGCTTCATATCATCGGAACGGTTTTAAGGGCGCGGACGCCGGACGAAAAGGCAGCGGCAACCGCCAATTTCGTCAGAGAAGTTTTGCCACTCATCGAATCGGGAGAGATAACACCGAATCTGGACAGCGTTTTCGAAGCGGAGGAAATTACCAAAGCACACGAATATTTAGAATCCAATTCGAGTTTTGGGAAAGTAGTTTTGAAGTTTTAGCTATCAGGCAATGCTCAACATATGCTCCGAGGCATTATCCGTTACGATGCAGAGTCCGGATATGTTTTCCTTTGCGAGTTCGTCCATTTTCAGCACGGCCTCATCGTAAGTTAAATTTCTTGCGGCACATTGATCAAAGGTTACGACCGACCATTGGGGTTTATGTAGTTCGCTCAAAACAACCTCCGTCGAAGCATCGTCCGCTGCCGGGGCAACTTCTTCCTGAGCAGTCTCTGCTTCGGGTTTTTCTTCTCGGTTATCCATTTTCAAGTTTCTCCTGAGTCGATAGACGAAACCCGCAGGTTTATTAACTAAAATCAGGCGAATACGATTTTTTCGGATGTAAAAACCATATCACAACCAATACAACCTTGTAAAAGTTTTAACGACGTTGATTTCCCATAAAACTGCCTCTGATTAGGCTTTAAAGTTGCCAGAAACATAAAAGTCTGCCTATATTGATGATTCATGAGAGAAAAAAATGTAAAGGTCGCTCTGATCCAGGAACCGCCCGTGTTCCTGAATCTTAAGGAAACGATATCGAAAGCGGGTGCACTTGCGTCAGAAGCTAACGATAGCGGCGCGCAGATCATCGTATTTCCAGAAACATGGTTCCCCGGGTATCCGATTTGGCTCGACGACGCGCCGACGGCCGGCTTTTGGGATTATCC
>JABDJV010000022.1 GCA_013003295.1 Pyrinomonadaceae bacterium
GTTCATGCCTGTTTTGTCGCCAAATGAACACCAATTTGGTGTAAAAGTTGCCAATGTCTTTCACGGCAATTTTTCAAAAAAGATCCCAACGATCCATGCGATAGTTTTGCTTTTTGATTCCGCTACCGGTGAACCGCGCGCGATGCTGGACGGTGAAAATATCACTGCGGTCCGCACCGGTGCTGCATCCGGACTTGCGAGCGACCTTCTTGCCCGAAAAGACGCACAAACACTGGCAATTTTTGGCGCGGGTATTCAAGGAAGGGCCCAATTTGAAGGTGTTCATGCGGTACGCAACATACAAACGTGCTTATTATTTGACACGAATCGGAATCAGGCCGAATCGCTGGCAGACGACCTGTCGTCTCGCTTCGAGTGTGATTTTAGGGTTGCTGAATCGGACCGTGAGCTTCGGAAGGCCGAGATCATTTGTACGGCTACAAACTCGTTTGAGCCGGTCTTTTCAGATACGTCCTTGGGAAGTGGCGTGCACATCAACGCTATTGGTGCCTATACAAGAGAAATGAGTGAAGTTCCCCCCGCTACCGTTGCTCGCTCGAAGATCATCGTGGATCAACGCGACGCATGTTTAACAGAGGCGGGCGATCTCATTAAACCCATCAAGTCCGGACTACTAACTGACCAGAACATCCACGCAGAACTTGGAGAGATCGTTGAAAACAAAACAGAAGGACGGTTAAATGAAAAGGAGATCACGCTTTTTAAGTCGGTAGGAAACGCGATTCAGGATCTGGTATGTGCAAATTACATATTTGAAACCGCGGTCGCGAAAAATCTGGGTACTACGATCAATTTATAAACACGCGCTCGTTATTTAGTTTTTATGTCGAATGTAATAGAATTATCGTTTTGTATTTATCAATCTAGGAGAATTTAATAAATGTCTTTAACTGTAGTGGGATCGGTTGCGTTTGACGCACTGGAAACTCCTTTTGGAAAACGAGATAAGATTCTGGGCGGTGCGGCGACGCATTTCTCTCTTTCGGCCAGCTTCTTTTCGGATGTAAATGCGGTGGGAATCGTCGGAAATGATTTTGGTGACGATGAATGGGCAGTATTTAAGCGTCACAACGTAAACACAAACGATATTGAGATCGTCGAAGACGGAAAGACCTTTTTTTGGAAGGGCAAGTATGAATACGATATGAATGTCGCTCATACACTTGATACACAGCTAAATGTTTTTGAAACGTTTGATCCAAAACTGTCCGATAACTCCAAAAACACGAATCTCCTATTCCTGGCAAACATTGTTCCGATGCTCCAAAAGGGCGTACGTGAACAATCGAATGCAAAATTTGTCGCTATGGACACGATGAATTTTTGGATCGATTCGATGAAGGATGCCGTAATCGATACAATGAAGGTTGTCGATTGCGTAATAATAAATGACGCTGAGGCGAGACAGCTCGCAGATGAGCCCAATATTCATGTTGCCGCGAGAAAACTTATGGAAGTAGGCGGATTGAAAGCCGTTGTTATTAAGCGGGGTGAATATGGTGCAACTCTAACTACCGAAAATTCCTATTTTGCAATTCCTGCATATCCGCTCGAATCGGTTTTTGACCCGACCGGAGCCGGTGATACTTTTGCCGGGGGATTTATGGGATATTTGTCGAGCCAGGGTGAGATCACTGAGGAAACCATGCGCCGGGCAATGGTTTATGGAACGATCATGTCTTCATTCAACGTTGAAGAATTTGGAACCGAAAGAGTCGTTCGACTTACCCAAAAAGAGATCAACCAGCGTTTTGCGGATTTCAAACGCTTTACTCATTTTGAGGAAATTCCCTTTGAGAAAGCTTCGTCCGCGGTTTAAGATTTATAATGCTGTTCGCGGACTTCGGATTGGATTCGCGAGCCTACAATAATCCCGAGCCCCCCGCTTTAATATAAAAAGGCCTTTGCTTTTCGGACGTTTAATGGCATGGCAGTAAAGAAAAAGCCTAACGCAGCAAATTCGGTTAACCCTCTTCGTAATTATCTTATATTCGTGGTTGGGTTTGCCGCGTTTGTATCGGTATCGGCGGGTATTGCGATCGCGTTTGCGTCGCCGCATCTGAGTCAAATCCAACTCTGGATAATGATTGCCTTCCTGGCCGTTTTTCCGATTATCGCGTTGGCGTTCATAACCCAACTGATCATTAGATTCACGAATAAGTTGACCGTCGGCGAGCGCGACAATGCGATCGATTGGGAGATCGTCTCAGCAATTAAACAGAAAGAAAATATAAATTTGGAGGTTTCTGAACTCGCCAGGGTTATGAAAGTGCCGTCAGAGCAAATGAGCGACCTTAGGTCTGCATATATTGTTGCTGAGGATCTGGCGCTCAGGAAGATCCAACAGGAAGCGGAAATTCCCTTGATGAGATTTGTAAATATCGGTGACGCGGAATTTAACGCCGTTTGCATCGACAAAGACCTTATCACTTGTATTGAAGTCACTTTTGTTGTTACCCCTGACATACGCCAAAAGAAGATAAGCAAGATCCTGAAAAAACTTGCTTCTGCCAAGTCGACCTTGAGACGTATCCGTGAAGGCTCGAGGATCAGGCTGCTACTTGTGATCGTTACCCAATTGGATCGTGAAAGCGAAGCCAAACTTCGCTCTTCCCTTGTTAGCAAATTTACATCAACGCCCGTCGATGTCGATATACGCCTGCTCGATTTTCATACCTTGCAGCAGGTTTACGCGGAAGAGTAATCCCGGGATCGCTGTTTAAGATTTAACGTTTTTGAGTTAACCTATTGATTACAAAACCAACGTGAATCCTGAATAAATAATGCTGAAAAACAAAGTCGGAATAATATTCGGCGTAGCGAATAAACGCTCAATCGCATGGGCCTGCGCCAACTCGTGTTTGGAAAATGGTGCTGAGCTCGCCTTTACCTATCAAGGTGAAAGACTAAAAAGAAACCTCGATAAGCTAACCGCCGGAATGGGAGACACTTTGGTAATTCCCTGCGACGTTACAAATCAGGCAGAGGTCGATCGCACATTCGAGGAAATTGATAAAAGATATGGCCGATTGGACTTCGTAATTCACTCGATCGCGTTTGCGCCGCGCGAAGCGCTTGAAGGTGAGTTTTTGGCGACTACGCGCGAGGCATTCTTAACTGCGATGGAGATCAGCGCGTTTTCTTTGACTCAGGTATCTCTTGCTGCCATGCCGTTAATGAAGGACGGCGGCAGCATTGTAACGATGAGCTACTACGGCGCGGAAAAGGTCGTAAAAAATTACAATGTGATGGGCGTTGCAAAATCCGCCTTGGAATCTTCAACAAGATACCTGGCAAACGATCTCGGCAGCAGAAATATTCGTGTAAACGCAATAAGCGCGGGGCCGATCAATACGCTTTCCGCTCGCGGAGTAAAAAACCTGGGTTCATTTCTCAAACAAGTTGAGGAAAAAGCCCCGCTCAAGCGAAATGTAGAGCCGAAGGAAGTAGGCGATACTGCATTATTTCTCGTAAGCGATCTTTCAAGTGCAATTACCGGCGAAACGATTTATGTTGATTGCGGCTATAACATAATGGGAATTTAAATATAGAGAGTTTGATTGGTTGACTGAGTTAACCGAGTTTGCTGAGTTAGCGTCTTAAAAAAAGGCAGCTAACAACTCGGTCAACCGCGCAACTCAGTCAACTCAGTCAACTCAGCCAACTAAAAACTTATGTCAGAAGATAATAAGAAGTTTGAAACAGAGCCGATCTTGGTTCACAAAACGAAAGACGAGCCAAAGACAATTGCCGAAGCAAAGGAAAAACAGGCGGTTGTTTGGGATTTCTCGGAAGACGAGGCCCTTTTGCGTTCGCCGGAGCCCGATGATGTCTTTAAGAGTTCTGATTCGTGGCGTGTATTCCGGATAATGAGCGAGTGTGTAAACGGATTTGACGCTTTGGCGACGATAACCCGCGGGGTTTCACTATTTGGCTCAGCGAGAACGCCGGAAGACCACGAGTATTACAATGCTGCCCGCGAAACAGGAAAGCTGCTTGCCGAATCCGGTTTTGAAGTTATCACCGGCGGCGGTCCAGGAATTATGGAGGCCGGAAATCGCGGTGCTTTTGAAGCCGGCGGCGTTTCTGTGGGTGTTAATATCGAGCTTCCGTTTGAGCAGCAGCCGAACCCGTATCAAACTCACGAATTGACCTTTAAGTATTTTATGATCCGCAAGACCATGTTTATAAAATACAGCAATGCTTACGTGATCTTTCCCGGCGGTTTTGGAACGATGGATGAACTGTTTGAAGCGTTGACGCTTATACAAACGCGAAAGATAAGAAATTTTCCCGTCGTTTTGTTTGATTCGACTTATTGGAAGGGATTACTTTCGTGGCTGACATCAACCATGCTTTCGGAGAAAAACATTAGCGAGGCAGACTTGAGCTTTATGTATCTGACGGATTCCCCGCAGGACGCGGTAGATTTTATTACTACCTGTTGTCTCGAAAACGGAGCAATAAAAGAAAACATTTAGACCGCTAAAGTGCGATCTCCTCCTGGCTCAAATCGCGGGTGCCCATTTTTTCGGCTTTTTCGGCATCAAGCGAAGCCAACGTATTTAAGAGAAAATTCTTGTTGCTGTTTACGCTGATCACCTCAGGGAATTCTTCATCAGTTACGGAAAACTCAAACCTTCCGGTCTCAATACCGATTATTTCGCGGAACGCATCCATGTCGTTCACACCGTTTGCCTGGGCATCAACGATCTTGCCTTGATTAAACGCGATGCTCGCAATTCGATCCTCCGATTTAAGTACAAAAAGCCCGGTCATACGCGAATTCTCGATAACCTCAACGGCATCGAAAATGCTAACCAGAGCTATGTCACCCGCAAATGCGAACTCCGTTTCTGATCCGCCTGAAACCCGGCTAAATCCGCTATCCATCGTTTTCGAACTCGCCTTTTTGATCGCCTCGAGGCCTGCCGCAATCGAAACTCGCGGGTCAAGCGCCTTGGCCTCCTTCAAACGATCGTGCGCAAGATCAAAATCTCCGGTCGCCGTATATAGACCGGCCAAGGCAAGGCACTGCTCCGAGGCCTCATCAGAATTCTGATAAACAACACCGATCTCACGCATTTTCTCGCGCAAAGGAACAGAATGCGGATGACGTTTTATCCCCTCCCGCAGCGTCTCAAACGCCTTGTTCGGCGATTGGTATTTTACGTATAGATCTGCATCAACCAGAGTCGTCTCAACCGACTCGTCTCTTTCGATAGATTGTTTTATTCCGGTAAAATCACTCATTTTTTAGTATATGGTAAAAGGGCTCACCTAATAAACTACCAAATTTTTACCCATTTCGTCATCAAAATTCGGAGATTTTAGAAGTCAAATCTTAGGCCGATCTGTATCTTCCTTTGGCGCA
>JABDJV010000064.1 GCA_013003295.1 Pyrinomonadaceae bacterium
GAGTCATGCCCGAAACGGGAACGCAACGCAGATCACAAGATTTACAAACGGACGTGTGCTTTGGGCAAAGATCTCATATGACGGAAAGGAAATCGTTTTTGAGCGCAATTTCAAGATCTGGAGATTAAATGTTCAGACCGGTAGGGCCGCGCCGCTTCAGATCAGGCTTCGCGGAAACGTTGCCGGCCCGCTTTCAACACGTATGAATTTGTCTTCTCAGATCAGTGAATTTGCCCTCTCGCCGGACGGGAAAAAGGTTGTCGCGATCGCTCGTGGTGAGGTTTTTGCCTCTACTTCTGGTGACGGGGGCGAAGGCGTAAGGGTTACTAGAACCGCCGCGCCCGAATCATTCGCCGCCTGGTCAAGTGATAGCAAACGTGTTGCTTATACCTCCGAAAGAAACGGCAGCTACCAGATCTTCGAATACGATTTTGCAAGTGAAACGGAGAGACAGATTACAAAAACCGGCAACGATCTTTCGCCCGTATACTCCTCAGACGGGAATTACATAGCATTCATCAGAAACGCACGCGAAATATGGGTTTACGATACAAAAAAGAAGCAGGAGCGCAAACTCGCCACAGTCTACACTGATCTTCCACCGATCAACGGCAAGAGAAGTTTCGCCTGGTCCCCAGACAACAAGTGGATCGCATTTCTTACTTTGTCGCCTCAAAACCGCTCATACACGAACGTATCCGTTGTTTCACTGGAGGGAGGCGAAGCAAAGCCGATCAGCTTTATTGCAAATTCCTTTAGCGGGACAATTTCGTGGAGCCCGGATGGGGAGTACATCCTATTTGATACCCAGCAGCGCACCGAAACTCCTGCGCTTGCCCGCGTTGCATTGAAACTTCGAACTCCCAAATTTAACGAAGACAAGTTTCGCGACCTCTTCGATCAGGAAAACCCTAAGGAAAAACCGAAGCCGACGCCAACACCGATGGATAACGTGAGATCAATGACGCCTGCTCCTACCCCGACACCAAAGGCGGATGGAAAATCGAATAAGAAAGAAAAAGATAAGAAGAAGCCGACCGAAATTGTATTCAAAGATATCCGGAAGCGTTTAAGCCTGCTAAACCCCGGTATTTCGATCAACGAACACGTGATCAGCCCGGACGGAAAAACGCTTCTGGTGACCGCTTCTGCGGAGGGAAGTTTTAATCTCTACACGATCTCGCTCGATGAACTTGCCAGGAATCGTTCGGCAAAACAGATCACCTCGACCCCTACGTTCAAGTTTGACGCGCAATTCTCGCCCGATAGCAAGAATGTCTTTTTTATCGAAAACCGTCGAATTCGCTCGGTGAATCTCGCCCGCGGAAATATCAAAACGCTACCTTTGAAACTTGGGATGAAGGTTAACTTCCACGAAGAAAAAATGGAGATCTTCAAACAGGGTTGGCGCTATATGCGGGATCATTTTTATGATGATCAGTTTCACGGGGTGGATTGGAACGCCGTTTATCAATCCTACGAACCGCTGATCAGGGGATCGCGAAATATCTCCGAAATGAGGCGGCTGATGAATATGATGGTGGGTGAATTAAACGCTTCCCATCTTGGGGTCAGTGGGGCATCAGGGTTTCAGGGGGCTCCTATCGGCAGGCTTGGGCTGCGTTTTGACCGCGCGGAATATGAGTCTTCCGGCCGTCTGAAGATCACGGAAGTAATTACCTTAAGCCCTTCGGCCGTTTCTAAGAAGATAAAGGTCGGAGACTATCTGCTGTCGGTAGATAAAATTCGGGTTGACGGGAAAACGAATCTTAACGAACTGCTTGAAAACAAGGTTGGAAAACGGGTCGAGCTCGAAATATCTTCCAGCGCCGCCGGAGCAAATAAAACAAAGGTTGTCGTCAAACCGATCAGCACACGCGCTGAAAAGCAGCTTCTTTATCGTCAGTGGGTTGAAGCGAATCGCGCGTACGTTGAAAAGATAAGCGGCGGGCGGCTCGGCTACGTTCACCTGGCTGCTATGGGATCGGGAAATCTGGCCCAACTCTTTATCGATCTCGACGTGCAGAACCAGAGAAAACAGGGTGTAGTGATCGATATACGAAACAACAACGGGGGATTCATCAATCCTTATGTTATCGACGTTCTTTCACGACGCGGATACCTGACCATGCAGGAGCGGGGCCTCTGGAAATACCCTGCTCGAAGTGCTCTAGGGCAGCGCTCGCTTGAACGGCCGACGATCCTGGTAACAAATCAGCATTCGCTTTCCGATGCGGAAGACTTAACCGAAGGCTATCGTACGTTGAAACTTGGAAAGGTCGTCGGCGAAAAAACATCGGGATGGATAATTTTTACGTGGAGCCCGAGGCTTTTTGACGGTACGCGATTTCGGCTTCCGCGCTCGGGAATCACCGACAATCGCGGACAGAATATGGAGCTGAATCCACGCCCCGTCGATATTGAAGTGACGAGGCCGATCGGAGAGACTTTTACCGGCAAAGACAGCCAATTGGACAAAGCGGTCGAAGAGTTGTTGGGACAGATCGGGAGTTAAACCGAAGCGCAAGCATCCCTGCTGCAATGAGAGCGGAGCGCAAGCATCCCTGCTTGCAATGAGAGCCGGAGCGCAAGCATCCCTGCTTGCAATGAGTGCGTTAGCACGAACATTGGCGCTATGATCTTAGTTCAAAATCTCTTCCGAACGCTGTCGCGTTCGACGCAAGCAGGGATGCTTACGCTCCAGTCAGGCCAGCAGGGATGCTTACGCTCCAGTCAGGCCGGCAAGGTCTTCTTTGGTATCGATATCAAATGCAGCCTCCGGAGAGGCGATAAACGAAACATTCTTGTTTTTCTTATCATTTATTAAGTTTTTTGCGCCGCGATCTCCGGTCAGCGCAAGAAGTTCTTTAAAAACTTCCCGGCTGAAAAGCGCCGGAGTGCCAAAAGTGTCGGAATATTCGCTCGCAACAATCAGTTTCCCGCTTGCCCGACGAGTTTCTACAAGACGCGAGATCGTATTTTTTGTCACAAAGGGCTGGTCGCACAGCAAAAGAATTACAGCCCGAAGTCCAGGATCAAGAACCAGCAAGTGTTCCAAACCCTTTTTGATCGATGTACTCATGCCAAGTTCCCAATCTTCGTTGAGCAAGGTTTCAACTTGAAGATCTCCTATCGACCCGCTGATCTCGGCTGCGTTGGCGCCTAGAACAACAAGCGTTTCAAGAC